>DATBXG010000825.1:0-2869 GCA_036514415.1 Paraburkholderia sp. | reverse complement strand
TCGCTGAAAAGCGAGCCCGTTTTTTTATGCGTGAGCGCGGTGAGCGCGGCTAGTCGCGCTCGTTTTCGAGGCAATACCGCACGACCGCATCGAGCACCGCGTCGTCTTCGCCGACGGCCCCTGCGCAGCGCAGGCGAACATTGGGGTGCTGGGCCTGGCATTGCGCGATCAGCGCGGGCAGATCGCGGCGCACATGGCCGCCCTGGCCGAAAAACACGGGCACGACCGTGATCGTGTCGCAGCCCGCCGCGGCCTGTCCGGCAATGGCGTCGGGCAGGCTCGGCGTCATGAGTTCGAGGAAAGCGAGGCCAACCGGACCCGCATCGCCGCGCGCGGCGGCGAGCTTCGCGGCGAGCCGCTGAAACGGCTCTTGCCAGCGCGCGTCGCGCGCGCCGTGGCCGAAGAGGATCATGCCGTGGTTGCCCATGCGTGCAGGCTCCCGCCATTCAGTTGGTCAAAGCGCGGCCGAGGCCGCCCGCCGTCAATGCCGTTCGACCCATTTGAGCCCGATCAGCCCGACCGCGAGATAGATGAGCCCCGGTGTCGCCGCTGTGAGCGGCGCGGGCCAGGTGTTCAGTGTTCCGACGTGCGAGAACAGGGTGTTGACGAGCTGGAAGCTCATGCCGAGCATGATCCCGCCGAACACCTTCATGCCCACCACACCGGCGCGCGTATGCAGGTACGCGAACGGCAGCGAGAGCACGAGCATCACGAACACGGCGAACGGGTAGAGCAGCTTGCGCCAGAATGCGATCTGGTAGCGCTGCGTGTCCTGATGGTTCTCGGTCAGATGCTGGATGTAGCGGAACAGGTTGAACATCGACATCCGGTCGGGCGAAACGAGCAGCACCGAGAGAATGTTCGGGTTGAGCTCCGAGCGCAGCAAATACTCGGGCACCGAGGTCTGCTGTGCGCGGTAGACCGGATCGAGCGCGTCGGCGGGCTGGTTCTGCGGCGGCGGCACGCTGATGAGCTGCGTGTCGGTCACGTCCTTGAGCAGCCAGTGACCCGGCGGCTGGTAGGTGCCGCTCTTCGCAAGCCGCACGTTGGTAAGCCGGAACTTCGAATCGAATTCGTAGATGCGTACGTTCGTGATGGTCGCGTTGGGCAGCAGCTCGCCGACGTTGACGAAACGCGTGACCTGCTCGCCATCGGCGCGCGCGGTGAGCGTGTCCTTCACCCACACGCCCGACTGGAAGTCGCTCGACACCGCCGAGCCGAGCGCCTCGAGGCGCACGCGTTCGGAGAGCTGGTCGGTATAGGGGCCGACCACTTCGCCGATCAAATAAGTGAGCAGCACGAGCGGAATGCCGATCTTGAGCAGCGAGCGCAGCGCCTGGTTCGTGGCGAGGCCCGACACGCGAAAGATCGTGTATTCCGAATTCGCGGCCATTTGCGCGAACACGTAGATCGTGGCGATGAGCGCCGCGACCGGGATGATCTCGTAGAGCCGCGAGGGCGCCTGTAGCGCCACGCGCAGCACCGCGTACTGGAACTTGTAGTTGCCGTGCCCGACCGAGTTCAGCTCGTTGATGAGGTCGAAGAAGAAGAACAGGCCCGAGAAGGCGAACAGGATAAAGATGAACGTCAGATAGACCTGACGAGCGAAGTATTTCTCGTAGATGCGCATCGGTCAGTTCCCCTGCGGCGCGCGGCGGAACATCGCACGTGTAAAGAGCGGCCGGTTGCGCACGCGTATCCAGAAGATGAACACGACGAGCGCCAGCACCACGGCGTGCAGCGAGACGAGACCGACGCCGAACGGCATCTTGCCTTGCTCGATCTGCGACTGCACGACGTTGAGCAGGTTCGAATAGGTGAGGTAGATGAGCACCGCCATCACGAGATTGATCGTGCGGCTGCGGCGCGGGTTCTGGTACGCGAGCGGAATGCCGAGCAGCATCAGGTTGATCGCGATGAGCGGCAGGCCGGCGCGCCACGCGAGCTCGCCCAGGTTGTTGTCGGTGGGATTGCGCAGGAGGCCAGGCGTGGACGTGGTGCTGGCCGAGGGCGTGTTCACCACGGGCTGGCTCGTGATCTTCACGCCATAGCGCTGGAACTCGCTGATGCGGAAATCGGGGTGGCCCGGCTCGCCGTCGTAACGGCGGCCGTTTTCGAGCACGACGAAGCGGTCGCCGCCCTTCATGGTTTCGGTGTGGCCGGTCTTCGAGACGATCACGCTGACCTTGCCGTTTTCCGTGCCCGTGACGAACACGTTCTCCACGCGGCCCTGATCGGGGCTCATGCTCTCGATGAAGAACACGCGGTGCGTGGTGGGCGACTCGCGGAACTGGCCCGGCGCGAGCAGAGAGACTTCGTCGCGCTGCTGGAAGCGCGCGCGAATGAGCTTGCTTTGCGCATTCGACCATGGCCATCCGATGAACGCGAAGAACACGATGAGCAGGATGATCGGCGCGGCAAAGGTGGCGACCGGTTTGATCAGGCGCGTGAGGCTCACCCCGGAGGAGAGCCACACGACCATTTCGGAATCCTTGTACCAGCGCGTGAGCACGAACAGGATCGACACGAAGAGCGTGACGATGAGCATCACGGCCATGTAGCCGATCACGGTCAGGCCGATCAGCACCAGCACGTCGCGCGGGTCGATCTGACCGGACGCGGCGAAGCCGACGATGCGGATCATCATCGTCGTCAGCATGATCGTGAGCAGAACCATGAACACGGCGCCGGCCGTGTACGCGAGTTCGCGCTGCAGGGAACGTTCGAAGATCATTCTAGATGGGCAGGGCGGACGGCCCGTGCCGGGAGGCGCGCAGCTCGCGCAACCGCCCAGGAGCCGCCGCGGGAAAAATAGCGGATAATTGCGGCTTTCATCCTAAGCCCTGATTTTATCCGAGGACAAGCGCGA
>DATBXG010000824.1:0-4953 GCA_036514415.1 Paraburkholderia sp. | reverse complement strand
CCAGCCAGTCGGCGAACAGGCAACGCGGTGCGGCGTCGCTGGCGCACGAGAGCGCGGTTTCGAACGCGGCACGCGTGCCGGGCGCGCCATTCGCGGCCAGGGCCCGTGCATACAGCAAGGATGGATCGGGTTGCTGGCGGGCGACCGGCTGCACGGTGAAGAGCTTCTCCAGCGTTTCCTGCGTGGCCGCGGCATTGCCGTTGGCGAACTGCGCACGCGCCAGCCCCTCGAGCAAGGCCGGATCGGATGCGAACGGCCCGCTGGCCGCCGCCTGGTAATGCTCCAGCGCTTCGGCGACGTTGCCGGCATCGAGCAGCGCGGCGCCCAGCCGCATGCGATGCGCGACGGTCGGCGCGCGGTCGAAATCCGTGCGCGCCTCGCGCACCGCGCGATTGGGATCGACAAGCTGGGAGATGGCTCTCGTCGTTGCCCTGGCCCCGCGCGACTGGCGCAACGAGGGCAGGTAAATGACAAAGAAGTAGACGAGGCTGCCAAGACCAGGGAAAAGAAACAGGATCAGCAGCCAGTACATGTTCTGCTGGTTGCGTATGGCATGCACCGCAAAGAGCAGGGCGATGATGACGTAAAGGCTGATTCCGAAAATGCGCATCGGCGAAAAGGTCCGTTGTGGTGCGTTATCCACGGCAATTCATCGAATCGACCTGGTGGCGGGTAACGCGTCATTGGGAAGGGCCGTGCAGGCTGCGCCGCAGCGACTCCGTCCTCGCAATGATACTGCCTGGCAGTTTGCGTTCCCGGGTGATTGCCACGCTATCGGGGGCTTTCGGATCGGCAACCGACGGATCGGCGCCGGCGCCGGTCAACATGGCGAGCGTGGCTGGCTTTTCCATGGCCACGCTGCATTGAAGAAACTGCCGGAATATCGTGGATTCTAGCCGCTTGATTCAGTGGCCGTTGCTTCGCTGGAACCGGAATGACACACGCGAGTGCGCGACCGATGTCCGTTTCCGTGTGCGCGTATCATGACGCTTTAGAAGATCATGAGGAATGCGACGGATTCGATATCCGTCTGCCGCCGGGTCGCTGAGTGCGGCTTCGGCGTGCCGCGAGCACGGCCGTGATCAGCGTCAGCATGAAGACCGCCAATGCCACCGCGCTGACGATGCCGCCGTCCCGTTGCAGCCAGAACACCTCGGCGAGGCCGCCCGTCACGCGCATGGCGAGGCCCGTGTGGAGCATGCCGAGGGGGACGTAGAACAGCGGGTGGTATTTCACGGGCAGTCGCGTGAGCGCGGGGACGATGACCGGCGCATGTCCGAACACCATCGAAAACACGAAGCCGAGCGTGAGCGCATGCAGGGCCGCGTCGTGCCACGGATGGCCCGGCAGCAGCGCGCCGCCGAGGCCAAGGGCGCCGCTCAGCGCGAGCCATCCATAGCCACAGAGCAGGCACACGGCGATGAACCGCGTGAGCGCGCGTTGCCGCACGGTGCGGCGCGCGATGTCGTGTCTGGCCAGCCACACCGCGAGAAGCAGGAGGCCAGCCGCGAACAGGCGTGTTCCTTCGGCCGGCTGCCAGAGCGCCCACGGCAGGCCAGCGATCATCAAGGTGACCGGCACGAAAAACGTGTATTGGGCAGAACGCGGCAGGCGCAGCATGCGGGTGAGTTCGAGCCGCTCGGCTGCGATCGTCAGAACCAGAAACGCGAGCCAGCCCGGCACACAAGCGAACACATCACCCGTGACGATCCAGGTGAGATTGCCGAACCACCAGCAAAGCACGGCGAGCGCGAGCACGGCCAGATGGAGCGCCATTTGCTTGCGCAGCACCTGCACGCTGGCGACGAGCGCGACGCTCGCCGCCACGATGAGCAGCGATTGTGCGGCCACAGGCGCCGCGCCGGCGATCAGCGCGATACCCGCCGCGATCGCGCTGGCCGGAGCCAGCAGATAAATCCCCCGCTGCAGCGCGACCGCGCGCTCGAGGCTCACGAGCGCACCGAAGAAAACCGGGAGCATGAGCACGCCGTGCCACGCGGCACGGCTCATCGCGTGCGCGGGGACAGGAACGCCAAAGCGGGCGAGTCCCGCCATGACCGCGCAGACCAGCACGAGGACGATCGTCAGCGCGGCAGCGAGTTTTACGAGGTGGCGCAGCGATTGGGCAATGTTCATGGTACGTGTTCGCAGCTTGCGAGGGCGACGGCAACTCGCGACACCAAAGCGCGCGCCGTCAGTCGGGCTCCCAACCCAGAACCGCACGCGCCGCCTCGCTCATCATGGCAGGCTCCCACGCGGGCTCCCACACGAGGGCGACTTCGATGGGCACGCCCTCGGGTACCGATTCTTCGGCCACGGCCTGCACTTCGTCCATGATCAGTTGCCCCATCGGGCAAGCCGGCGACGTCATGGTGATGTCGATCTTCAGCCCTTCGCTCCCGAGATCGATGCCATAAACGAGGCCGAGGTCGACGATGTTGACGCCTACTTCGGGGTCGATCACGCAGCGCAGCGCCTCGCGGATCTGAAGTTCTTCGTCCGTGTCGTCGAGTTTGAGTGAGGTCGTGGTCATGGAAAACTCGTGGCAAACGATAGGACAACCAACAATGCGTGCATACCGTGGAGACCGGGCGACAACGGTGACATCGGCGCTGCCGCCGCAAAAACATTCATGTGAGACGAATGTTTTTCCCATCATAGCGCGCCCCGGCGTCCTGGCTCTGTGCTAATTGGCCGCAGCTCGGCCGTGCTCGCGGCTCGAAAGGAATACTCGGGGATGGAAAGCGTCGAAAATCGACCGGGCGTTCGATGCGCAACCGCGCCCCAATTTGCACTCGCCGACCCATCGCAGGCAGAATACGGACCGCCCGCCGATGCCCGCAGCCCCGGCTTGCCCCCGGCAGGCGGTTCGGGCAGCCGGGTACGCCTTGCATGTGCTCGACGTGGCAGCGAACAAATAGATAGAGACCTTGACGGATGGCGAACATGGTGGGACGGTTTTTGGTGGCGGTATCGATGGTCGGCGCGCTGCTCGCGCTGGCGGGCTGCAATACGATCGCCGGTTTTGGGAAGGACATCACGGACTCTGCCCGAGCCGTGCAGCGCGTTCTGTGACCTTCGCTCCGGGGGCATGAAAGCCGCCCGGAGCGGGCCCGACTCGAGCTGTTCGGGCCGCTTTGCCTTGCGCGAAAGGCTTCGTGAATTCAATCAGGAATCCTGCGGAAATGAAGCAGCGCGCCGCGGCCCTGGTGTTCGCGCTGAGTCAATGCGTGCTTTCCTCATATTTTTCCGCGCTGAATCCGTGAACCGCCAACTCTGAATAAAAGCGACTTTTATTCAGAGTTAAAAACCTGCGCATCGCAGGCCGGATCATGGAAATCCCGTATACATCGGCATGACCCGCGAAAGCTTCGGGAAGGGTTTGGATCACTAGAATCCCCCCATTCAATCGAGGCGGGCAGCATCGTGCAGCCGGCCCAATCTAACGGAGACAGTCGATGCAACCCAGTTTTCGCGCGTTGCGCCATGTGGCACTCGCTTGTGGTCTGCTGTTTACCATCGCGACCCAGGGCGCGCACGCGGCCGATGAAAGCGGCGAGAAGATCACCATCATGGTGGGCGGGATCACCAAGCTGATTTACCTGCCCGCGCGCCTGACCGAGCAGCTCGGCTACTTCAAGGACGAAGGGTTGAACGTCGAGCTGCTGTCGCAGCCTGCCGGCGTGGATGCGGAGAACGAACTGCTCGCGGGCGCCGTGCAAGGGGTTGTCGGCTTTTACGATCACACCATCGACCTGCAAACCAAGGGCAAGGAGGTCAAGGCGATCGTCGTGTTCGGCCAGGTGCCGGGCGAAGTGGAAATGGTGTCGTCGAAGGCGGCCGACACGATCAAGTCCATGGCCGACGTCAAAGGCAAGACGCTCGGCGTGACCGGGCTCGGGTCGTCGACCAGCTTTCTCACGCAGTACCTCGCGAGCCAGCATGGCATTGGCTCGAGCGACTACAGCATGTTGCCGGTAGGCGCAGACGCGAGCTTTATCGCGGCTATCAAGCAAGGGCGCATCGATGCGGGCATGACGACCGAGCCCACCGTCTCCGCGCTGCAAAAGAGCGGCGACGCCAAGGTGCTCGTGGATATGCGCACGGTGGACGGCACGCGCGCCGCGCTCGGCGGCACGTATCCGGCGGCAAGTCTCTATGTTCAGGACGCGTGGGCGGCGTCGCACAAGGCACAGGCCGCGAAACTTGCACACGCGTTCGTGCGCACGATGCAGTTCATCCATACGCATAGCGCCGAGGAAATCGCCGGGAAAATGCCCGCCGATTATCAAAAGGACAAGGAGCTTTATGTGAGCGCGCTGAAGGCCTCGCTGCCGATGTACACGGCAGACGGCAAGATGCCCGCCGATGGCCCCGCGACCGTGCTGAAGGTCCTTGCGAGCTTCAATCCCTCGGTCAAGGGCAAGCACGTGGACCTGTCCAGAACGTATACCAACGAGTTCGTCAGCGCGAAATGAAGCAAGCTCCAAACCTGAATGCCACGCCCGCCATCGAGTTTCGCTCGGTGTCGTGCCGGTTCATCTCGCCGGACGGCAAGGCCACCATCGCGCTGCGCGATTTCAGCATGGCGGTGGCGCAGGGCGAATTCGTGGCGATCGTCGGCCCCACTGGCTGCGGCAAATCCACCACGCTCAGCATGATCACCGGCTTGCTGAAACCCACCACGGGAGAGGTGCGTTTGATGGGCGAGCCGGTTGACGGCATCGATCCGCGCATTGGCTTCGTGTTCCAGGCCGACGCCGTGTTCCCGTGGCGCTCGGTGCTCGACAACGTGGCGGCCGGCCCGCTCTTTCGCGGCCGCTCGAAGTCGGCGGCCTACGACGAAGCCAATGAATGGCTGCGCCGCGTGGGCCTCGCGAACTTCGGCAAGCACTATCCGCATCAGCTTTCGGGCGGCATGCGCAAGCGCGTGGCGCTCGCGCAGACCTTCAT
>DATBXG010000823.1:0-9793 GCA_036514415.1 Paraburkholderia sp. | reverse complement strand
GGCTGGGCCGAGGGCGAGCCGGTGCGCACGCCATACGACGACTGCATTCTCGTGATGCCCTCGTTGCGCCAGCTGCGCCCGGGCGTGACCGTGGTGCGCCTCGGCAAGATCGAGCAGCGCATCGTTCAGGCGCGCTGAGTCTCTTTCCCATTTTAGTTAGGCTAACGAACGATGAAAGTCCAGCAGATCACGCAAAGCGTCGACGTGCAAGCGCTCGAAGACTGGGGCACCGCGGGCGCGCCCGGCGCGCAGGCGATTCGTGTTTCCGGCGTGCAGAAGGTGATTCCGGGCACGGAGTCCATCGATACGGGACTCTTCGAATGCACCAGCGGCACTTACCGCCGCTCGGTGAAAGAGGCGGAGGTCATGCACATCCTTAGCGGCAGCGGGCGCTTCACGCCCGACGGCGAGGCAACCGTGCATTTTCGCGGCGGCGATACGCTCTTCTTCGCGGCGAACACGGAAGGCACTTGGGAAGTCGATGAAACGATGCGCAAGGTCTACGTCATTTTGTGACGCTCGACGGCAAGCAAGGACGCTCAAGCCGCTTCGAGCGCCCTCGCCTGCTGCAGGAAGGCGCTGGGCGTCACGCCGCAAAAGCGTTTGAAATGGCGCGCCAGATGGCTCTGGTCGAAAAAGCCGACCTGGGTCGCGACCATGGCGCCCGGCACGCCCGCCAGCAGCAATAGCTGCGCGCGGCGCACGCGCACTTCGCACAGGTACTTGTATGGCGAGAGGCCGACCTGCTGACGAAAGACCGTGGCGAATCGCGAGACACTGAGCGCCGACACCTCGGCCAGCTCAGCAAGGCTCACGGACTTGTCGAAATTCGATTCTATATAGGCCAGCGCGTCGCTCAGTGGGGCAACTCGCGCGTTGACGGTATGCATGATCAGGCCTCGCTGGCAGTCGATGCACTCGCGCACGCTTCGGGCCCATCGAGCCCGGTGCGCCCGAAGCGCGTAATCGAAAACGGGTCGAGCGGTATGCCGGTGGAACCGGCGTCGAGCAGCTCTGCGAGCGTTTCGCCCACGCCCGGCCCGATCTGGAAGCCCGAGCCGCTGAAGCCGAAGGCGTAGAAAAGACCCTCCGTTGTCGAACTAGGCCCGATCACCGGCTCCGAATCCGGCAGGTAGCTTTCCACGCCGCTCCACACGCGGATCACGTGCAGCGGCGCGAGCGCGGGAACCAGCCGCCGGAACTGCGCGATCTGCTGCACGGTGTTGCCGGGCAGCACGCCCGCGCGGCGCGTGAGCGCGTCGGCGGGTCCCGGCGCGCCGCCGCCCAGCACGAGGTTGCCGCGCGGGATCTGCCGGAAGTACACGCTCTCTTCCTTGATCGACGTGTAGACGCCCATCGAATGCTTGAAGCGGTACGGCACGGGCTCGGTCACGGCCATTTGCGGGCCGCGCGCCACGAGCGGCACGGGCTCGCCGAACTGCGCGGACAACGCGCCCGCCCATGCACCCGCGCAGATGAGCACCTGCTCCGCGCGCCACACGGCCCCCGTCGCGCTCTCCACGCGAAAGCCCCCCGCTTCCTTCTCCACGCGCACGATCTCGGTGTTCTCCACGAGCTTCGCGCCGAGCCGCGCGGCGGCGCGGCCAAAGGCCGGCGCGGCGAGACGCGGGTTGGCGTGGCCGTCGCGCGGCGAGATCGAGGCGGCCAGCACTTCGCGGCCAAGGAACGGAAAGCGCCGGAACATCGCGGCGCCATCCAGCACTTCGAGATCGAGCCCGTGCGCGCGCGCCTGCTCGGCATAGCGATGAAAGTATTCGGCATCGTGCGCGTGATAGCACACACGCGTATGGCCGGAAGGCAGAAACTCGACGTCCTCGCCGAGCAGCGACTGCGCGCGGTACCAGATATCGAGCGCGCGATTGGACATCGCGAGCTGGGATAGCGCGCGGCCCTGGCGGCGCACGCCGCCGAAGTTCACGCCGCTCGCCTGCTGCCCCGTCAGCCCGCGTTCGATCAGGATGACTGAGCGCTTGCGCCGGCTCAGGAAGAACGCCGCAGACGTCCCGATGATGCCGCCGCCAATCACGATCACATCGGCGCGATCCGTCATACGCTGAACTCCTTCGCGCAGCACGCGCCCTGCGCTTCGTCGATGCCGCTCGCGGCGGCGCTGAGCGCCATCGGCAGCGGCTTCACCGGCGCCTGCCCGCGCAGCCGGCCCACGGCTTCGAGCGGCACGCGCGCTTCGGCGGCAATCACTTCGGCGCCAGCGTGCGCGCAGAAGCGCCCCTGGCAGCGCCCCATCCCCACGCGTGAAAACGCTTTCGCGCGGTTGGCTTCCGTCGCGCCCGTCTCGCGCACCACGCGGCGCAGCTCGCCCGCCGTGATGGATTCGCAGCGGCATACGACGGTGTGGTCGGGCAGCGCCGCCGCGAAATGCGCGGGCCACGGAAATGCCTGGCGCAAGCCTTGCGCGAAGCGCGTGTAGCGCGCGAGTTCGCCACGCAGCCTCGCTGCATCCGCTTGCGCATCCGGCGTGGCCACGCCCGCATCCTGCAACGCCGAGAGTGCGGCGAGACGCCCCGCGCGCTCGGCGGCGTCGGCGCCGCGCACGCGCGCGCCGTCGCCGGCCAGATAAACGCCCGCGACGCTGCTGCGGCCGTCCTGATCCACTTCGGGCAGCCATTGCCGCGCGGCCGGATCGAAGTGGAACGCGCAGCCGGCGAGATCGGCAATCTGCGTTTCGGAGCGCAGGTGATAGCCAAGCGCTACCGCATCGCATGCCACACGCAGCTCGCTGCCGCTGGCGAGCTTCACGCGCACGGCTTCCACGCCGTGCTCGGGCGTCCCGTCGATCGCGAGCGGCGTGACGCCGCGATGCACCGGCACGCCCGCGCGGCGCAGCGTGCGAAGCAGCGCCACGCCCTTGCGCAGCGTCGCGGGCACTTGCAGCAGATCGGGCAGCGCGCGCACGCGCTGGCCGAACGTGGACGTATCGAGCACCGCGCTCACCGTCGCGCCCGCCTTCACGTACTGCGCGGCAACGAGGTACAGCAACGGGCCGGTGCCCATCATGACGGTGCGCGCGCCGATGGCGCAGCCCTGCGACTTCAGCGCGACCTGCGCGCCGCCCAGACTATAGGCGCCTGCCAGATGCCAGCCCGGCACGGGCATGAGCCGGTCGGTCGCGCCACTGCAGACGATCAGCGCGTCGAAGGCAAGCTCCCTGTAGCGCGTGCCGCTCGCGAGATGCACCGCCTTCGGCGTGACGTTCCAGACCAGCGTGTCGGGCAGGTAATCGATGTGCGAGCGCAACGCGTCGAAGTCGCGGTGCAGCGCCGCCGCGGGGGCGGCCTCGGTGCCATAGAGCGTCTCGTAGCCGCGCTTGAAGCTTTCGGGCTGGCGCCGGTAGATCTGCCCGCCGTCGCGCCGCCCTTCGTCCACGACGATGGGGCGCAGCCCCGCTGCGACCAGCGTCTGCGCCGCGCGCACGCCCGCGGGCCCCGCGCCGATCACGATCACCTTCAGTTCTGCGCGCGCGGCCATAGGCTCTCCCCAGCAAGCGCATTGCGCGTGACGATCGACATGCCCGGCGCCGCCGGCGTCGTGCAGGCGCGCACGCGCTCGCCCTGCGCGGTCCACACCCAGCAGTCCTGGCAGGCGCCCATCAGGCAGAAGCCCGCGCGCCGCCCCTCGTCGAACTCGCAGTCGCGCAGCGCATCCTGCGCGGCGAGCAGCGCGACCATGAGCGTGTCGCCCTCTGCGGCCTGCGCGACGCGGCCGTCGATCACGATGTTGAAGGTCGGGCGCCCTGCTTCCGCCACTCTCACGAAGCGCGCACTCATGCTGCGGCCCTCCTGGTTGCTTGCGTTGCTTCTGCGACTTGCAGAGCCTGGGCCGTCTGCAGGCGCTCCAGCTCCGCCGTCGAGTGGTGGCACAGGATCTGCGCGCCGGTGGGCAGGCGCTTGATCGCGGGCGGGGTGACGTTGCACGCGCCATCGATACGCACCGGGCAGCGCGCGCGGAACGCGCACAGCTCGCGCACCTCGGCCGATGGCCCGAGCGGCGGAAGCGGTGTGCCGGTTACGGCGCGGCGCGCGTCGAGCCAACCCGGCTGCAGGGCCGGCACCGAATCGACCAGCAGGCCCGTGTACGGGTGATAAGGCGGCGCCTCCAGCACATCGCGCTGGCCCGCCTCGACGCACTGGCCCCCGTACAGCACGACGACGTCGTCGCAAATCGCGCGCACCGTCGAAATGTCGTGGCTGATGAACATGTACGAGACGCCAAGCTCGCGCCGCAGCTCGGCGAGCAGATCGAGAATCGCTGCGCCGACGACCGTGTCGAGCGCGGACGTCACTTCGTCACAGAGAATGAGCGCGGGCTCGGCCGCGAGCGCGCGGGCCAGGTTCACGCGCTGCTTCTGGCCGCCCGAGAGGCCGCCCGGCTGACGCTTCGCGATCGACGCGGGCAGCTTCACGAGATCCAGCAGTTCGAGCATGCGCTTTTGCGCGGCCGCGCCGCGCAGGCCGTGATAGAAGCACATGGGCCGCGCGAGGATGTCGGCGATCGTGCGGCTCGGGTTGAGCGCCGTATCGGCGTTCTGGAACACGATCTGGATGCGGCGGTACTGGTCGGGCGTGCGCGCCGAAAGCGTGGCGGGCAGCGGCACGCCGTCGAGCAGCACCTCGCCGCGCGCGCGCTCGACTAGCCCGGCCACCACGCGTGCAAGCGTCGTCTTGCCCGAACCCGATTCGCCGATCACACCCAGCGCACTGCCGCGCGGGATGCGCAGGCTCACGTCCTCCAGCACGCGCACGGCGGGCACGCCGTTCGCGTCGACGCGGCCGTAGCCCGCGTTCAGGCCGCGCACTTCGAGCAGCGGCACCTCGGCGGCCGGCGGCGCGGCAGGCGGACCGGGGTCGGGGTGCCGGCGCGCGGCCAGCAGTGCGCGCGTGTAGTCGTCGGCGGGGGCGTCGAGCACCTGGAGCGTCGTGCCGTTCTCGCGCACCGCGCCATTGTTCAGGACGACGATGCGATCGGCCATCTGCGCGACCACGGCGAGATCGTGAGAGACGTACACAGCCGTCGTGCCCAGCTCGCGCACGACCTTGCGGAAGGCCGCGAGCACTTCGATCTGCGTGGTCACGTCGAGCGCCGTGGTGGGTTCGTCGAATACGACCACGGCGGGGTCGGTGATGAGCGCCATCGCCGCCATCAGTCGTTGCAGCTGGCCGCCGGAGACCTGGTGCGGGTAGCGCGCGCCGATCGTTTCGGGCGACGGCAGCGCGAGCGCCCGGAACAGGCTCACCGCCTTTTCGCGCGCCGCCGCGGGCGACATGAGCTTGTGCAGCAGCGCGGGCTCGGTCACCTGATCCATGATCGTGCGCGCCGGGTTGAAGCCCGCCGAGGCGCTCTGCGCGACATAAGCGACGGTGCGCGCGCGCAGCGCGCGCCGACCGCGTTCATCGAGCGCAAGCACATCCGTGCCGCCGATCCTCACGCTACCGCCCGCTATGGCGCAGCCGTCGCGCGCATGGCCGAGCAGCGAGAGCGCGATGGTGGTCTTGCCCGACCCCGACTCGCCGATCAGCGCGAGCACTTCGCCCTTCTTCACCGTGAAGTCGACGCCCTTGACGATCTCGACGACCGGATCGGGCGCCGCGCCCGCGACCACGCGCAGGCCTGTCACTTCGATCATGTTCATTTTCCGCCTCCATGTGCGCGGCCGCCGTGGCGACGCAGGCTGTCGATCAGCAGATTCACGCCGACGGTCAGCGTCGCGATGGCGACGGCCGGCATCAGCACGGCAGGCGCGCCTTCCGAGAGGCCGCCGATGTTCTCGCGCACGAGCGAGCCCCAGTCCGCATCCGGCGGCTGCACGCCGAGGCCGAGGAACGACAGGCCGCTCAGCAGCAGCACGATGAACACGAAGCGCAGGCCGAAGTCGGCGAGCATCGGGTGGATCATGTTCGGCAGCACTTCCACGCGGGCGATATAGAAGAGCCCCTCGCCGCGCGCCCTTGCGACCTGCACGTATTCGAGCGTCATGAGGTTGACGGCGAGCGAGCGCGAGATGCGGAACGCGCCCGGAATATAGGCGAGCGCCGCGACCGTGATGAGCATCGGCACCGAGGAGCCGAACGCCGCGATCACGACGAGCGCGAGCACCTTGCTCGGAATCGAGATCAGCGCGTCGAAGATGCGGCTCAGCACCTCGTCGATCCAGCGCGGCGCCACGGCGGCAAGCAGTCCGAAGAATGTGCCAATGCCGCTCGCGAGCAGCGTCGCGGCAAGCGCGAGGCCCACGGTATATTGCGTGCCGTACAGCACGCGGCTCAGCATGTCGCGGCCGAGGAAATCGGTGCCGAGCGGATGCGCCGCGCTGTACGAGCCGAAGATCTCCGTGGAGGTGATCGCGCCGCCCTTGTACGGCGCGACGAGCGGCCCGATGAACGCGACGCCGAGCCAGAACACGACGATCGCGAGACCGATCAGGCCTAGCACCGAAAGTCGGCCGGCCAGGCGGCGCAGCGGCGAGCGCGGCGGCGTGGGAGCGTCGTTCGGCGCGTCCTTGACGACCTCGGCGGCGGTCCGGTCCTCGCTGTCGCCAGCGGCGTAGAGCACGGTCGCGGCATGGGATGTGGCGGGTCGGTTCATCGTTGACGCAGCCTCGGGTTGGATACGATTTGACACAGGTCCGCGATCAGCACGAGCACCAGATACGCAGCGCAGAACACCATCACGCAGCCCTGCACGAGCGGCAGGTCGCGGTTCGTCACGGCGTCGACCATCAGGCTCGCGAGGCCCGGGTAGTTGAAGATCGACTCCACGATCACCACGCCGCCAAAGAGATACGAGAGGCTCAGCGCAACGGCGTTGGCGATCGGCCCGATCGTGTTGGGCAGCACGTGGCGCAACACGATGCGCGCGGGCGACGCGCCCTTCAGGCGCGCCATCTCCACATAGGGCGCGTTGAGCTGGTCGAGCACGGCCGCGCGCGTCATGCGCGCCATCTGCGCGACGATCACGCAGCACAGCGTCATGACCGGCATCGCGTAGCTGCGCAGCAGCGTGCCGAACGAGTCCACTTCCGAGAGGTACGAGAGCGCGGGCAGCCAGCGCAGCTTCACGGCGAACACCAGCACGGCGATGGTGGCGACCAGGAACTCGGGCACGGCCACGGCGGAAAGCGTGAGCACATTGAGCGCGCGATCGAGCAGCGAGCCGCGGAACACGGCGGAAGAGATGCCGATGGCGAGCGCGAGCGGCACCGAAACGAGCGTGGTGAGCCCCGCGAGCACGAGCGAGTTTGGCAGGCGCGTGGCGATCAGCTGGCTCACCGGCAGGTTGTTCGAGAGCGAGGTGCCGAAGTTGCCGGTGGCCGCCTGCAAGAGCCAGTGCAGGTAACGCGTGAGCGCGGGCTGGTCGAGGCCGAACTGGTGGCGCAGCGCGGCCACCTGCTCAGGCGTGGCCGCCTGGCCAAGCGCCTGCTGCGCGGCGTCGCCGGGCAAGAGGCCCGTGAGGCCGAACACGATTGCCGAAACGATCAGCAGCGTGAGCAGCGCGAGACCAAGACGCGCGGCAATGAGTCGTTGCGCGTGAGCTTTCATCGGGTGTCGCCTCCTTTGGCATCATGAAGCGAGGAATCGGTGGCCGGGCTTCACGCCCGGCCGTATGCATCACGCCTCGAGCCAGACGTTTTCAGCGAACTTGAAGCCCATGAGACCCGCAATCGGAATCGAGCCGAGGCCCTTGAGCTTCGTCGTGTGCGCGTCGAGCGAACTGAGGAACAGCGGAATGCCGATGCCGCCGTCGCTGTGCACGAGCACCTGCATGTCGCCGTAGATCTTTTTGCGCTTCGCCTCGTCCGGCTCGCCGCGCGCGGCCAGCAGCATCTGGTCGAACTTCGGGTCTTTCCAGTTCGCTTCGTTCCACGGCGCGTCCGACTTGAAGAACTGCGTGAAGATCACGTCGGCGCTCGGGCGCGCGTTGATGTTGCCGAAGGTCAGCGGGTGCTTCATCCAGTGATTCGACCAGTAGCCGTCGCTCGGCGTGCGCACCACCTGGAGGTTCAGGCCCGCCTGCGGCGCGACCTGCTGCAGCAGCATCGCCATTTCGACGGAGCCGTCGGCCGTGGGCGACGCATAGATCTGCAGCGGCGTGCTGCCGAGCTTCGCCTTCTGGAAGTAGAACTTCGCCTTCTGCGGATCGTACGGGCGCTCCGGCAAGCCGGCGAAGAAGTACTTGTTGGTCGGGTCGATGGGCTGGTCGTTGCCGATCGCGCCATAGCCGAGGAAGACGGCATTGCGGATCTGCTCGCGGTCGAACAGGTGCATCATGCCGCGGCGGAAATCGGCGTTGCCCGTGATGCCGCCTTCGTCGCGCATGATGAGGTCGGTGTACTGGCCCGTCTTCGTCTCTTTCACCGCGAAGCCCGGCGTGCCCTTGACGCGCGAGGTCGAGCGCGGGCTCACCTGGTTGATGAGTTGCACGTCGCCCGAAAGCAGCGCATTCACGCGCGCCGATTCGTCGCCGATGCCGACCAGCTCGATCTCGTCCAGATGCGGCAGGCCCGGCTTCCAGTAGCGCTCGTTGCGCACGACGACCGTGCGCACGCCCGGCGAGAACTCCTTGAGCTTGAACGGGCCGGTGCCCACGGCCGTCTTGAAGTCGTTCGTGCCGTCCTTGACGATCATGAAATGCGAGTCGGCGAGGATCACCGGCAGGTCGGCGTTCGCGCCCGAGAGCGTGATCGTCACTTCGTTCGGGCCCGTGGCCTTCACGTCCTGGAACTGGTCGGCGAGCGTCTTGACCTTCGAGCCCACGGCGGCGTCCTTGTGGCGCATGAGCGAGTACACCACGTCGGCAGGCGCGAGCGTCTTGCCGTCGTGGAACTGCACGCCGCTACGCAGCTTGACGACCCACACCGTCGCGTCACTGGTGTCCAGCGACTGTGCCAGCGCCAGTTGCGCGCCCAGGTGCGAGTCGTACTCCGTCAAGCCGTTGTAGAGCATGTTGCCGCGAACGTAGTCCGTGGACACCGAACCTTTCGCGGGATCGAGTGTGTCGGAAGCGGACGCGGACTGCGTCGCCACGCGGATCTTGCCGCCCTGCTTCGGCTTTTCCTGTGCGAAGGCCGCGCCGCTCGCGGTGAGGAGGCCCGCGCCGGTCATCGACATCATGCCGCCCGCGACCATCGCGCGCAGGAGGTCGCGGCGCGAGGCGCCGCGTTTCGTCAATTCCTCGAGCCGCACGCCAGGGTGGGCCAGCAGTTGGGCCAGGTCTTCAGGCGATTTGTCGATGCTCATGAAACTTCTCCGCGTCTGATGTGGGGGGGCCGCAGCTCGACGTATCGAGGCTGTGTGTTGTGGAAAAGCAGGGTCAGTAAAAAGCGTCTTTGAGCTGGTAGTACGCGCCGACGAGCGGCAAAAACCATGGCTTGCCCGTGTGGCCAGGAATGGCGGGCCACGCGAAATCGCGCCACGGGTTGGCGGCTGCATTGCCGCTCATCACCTCGGCCATCACCTGGCCCATGTGCGTGGACATCTGCGTGCCGTGGCCGCTGTAACCCATCGAAAAGTAAATGCCGTCGTGCTGCCCGGCGCGCGGCAGGCGGTCCGCCGTGATGTCGACGAGTCCGCCCCAGCAGTAATCGATGCGCACGCTCGCGAGCGCCGGAAAGAGCTGCGCGAGATTGCGCTGCAGGATGCGGCCGCTCTTCGCATCGGACGGCTGCTCGGACGCCGTGAAGCGGGCGCGTCCGCCGAACAGCAGACGCGAGTCGGGCGTCACGCGGAAGTAGTTGTGCATCAGGCGGCTCGTCGTGTAC
>DATBXG010000822.1:0-10796 GCA_036514415.1 Paraburkholderia sp. | reverse complement strand
CTCGCTGCGCGTCCAGCGCGCGGCGGGCGAAAAGGGCTCGGCAGCCTCAGGCTGCTGGGCTGGGGGCACTGGTGCTGCCGCGTCCGCGGCCGATGCGGCCGGCGCGCGGAGCCCCGCGTGCGAGGGTTCGTCGTCGACGCTGACCCTGGACTCGACGCCGGCCGCCGCACCCAGCGCGACACCCTTGCGCGGCAGTTGATCGGCGTTGTACCTCAGGCGCGGGTCGAACTGGGTATCTGCGGGCGGCGCCCACGGGTCCCAGGTGCGATTCGTGAAATTGGGCGCGGCGCCCAGCTGCGGAGGCGGCTCTTGCGATGGCGCGCTTGCTGTCGGCTGGGCAGTCTGCGTGGGCTCAGTGTTCTGGGTATCGGGCTGAAACGCGGGCTGAAACGCGGGCTGAAACGCGGGCTCAAATGCAGGCTGAAACGCGGGCTGCGCCGCTGATTGCGCTGCAGCGTGTGAAGCCGGCTCCGCTGGTGTCGAGGTCAGGCTTGCCGCGATCTCGGCCGCAACCGGCACGGCTCGCGAGAAGTCGCCACCTTCGGGCATTTCGTAGAGACTGCCCGACGCATCGAACGCTTCCTGGCAATGTCCGCAACGCACGAGGCCGCGCCGCACGGCAAGCTGCGTGGGCTGAATACGGAATACGGTTTCACAGAAGGGGCAGCGCGTTGCCAGAAGCATGTGGGCCGAGGATCTGGGTAGACCGGAGGGTTGGCGATACCCGCATTCTACTGGCAATCCACCGCACCCTACGACTTCGGCCGCCCCGCATGGGGCGCGATCAAGCGCGAGCGAGGCCGATCAGGCCTCGCTGGCATTACGCGCGCCGCGTGCCGGCGAGGCAGACCCAGCCTTCATGTTCGCGCCAGACCGAGATATCGATCCAGCGTGCGTAGACCTGCGCGACTTCCTCGGCCTGGCGCGCGAGGATGCCCGAGAGTGCGATGCGTCCGCCCGGCTTCACGCGCGACGAAAGCATCGAGGCCATCAGCTTGAGCGGGTTCGAAAGAATGTTGGCCACGACGATGTCGAACTCGCCGGCGGGGCAATCGTCGGGCAGGCCGTAGGTGACCTCCGCGTGATTGCGCTCGCTGTTGTGGCGCGCCGACTCGACCGCCTGCGGATCGATGTCGATGCCGATCACCGGGTTCGCGCCACACTTCTTCGCGAGGATTGCGAGAATGCCGGAGCCGCACCCGTAGTCGAGCAGCGTATTGCCGGGCTGCACGTGCTGTTCGATCCACTCCATGCACAGACGCGTGGTGGGATGGCTGCCCGTGCCGAACGCGAGGCCCGGGTCCAGTTCGAGCACGAGCGCGTCCGGGTCGGGGGCATCGTGCCACGAGGGCACGACCCAGATGCGCTCGCCGATCTGGATCGGGTCGAACTGCGATTGCGTCAAGCGCACCCAGTCCTGTTCCTCGACTTCGCGCAGCGAATACTTCGGCGTTTCAGCGAGGCCAAGGTCGTTCGAAGCGGCCGCGAGCAGCACGGCGGGATCCTGATCGGCGCCGATCAGCGCAATCACGCGCGAATGCTGCCACGCGGTGCGCTCGGGCGTGAGGCCCGGCTCGCCGAAGAGCGGCTGCTCGTCGGGCGTGTCGGCGTCGGCATCTTCCACCGACACCGAGAGGGCGCCAAGCTCGATCAGCGCGTCGGAGAGAGCCTCCGCGCGATGGCGATCCAGCTCGACGATCAGTTCCCGGTAGCTCATGAATTACGCTTCGTCCTTCTTCACTGCCTGACGTTCGGCCAGACGGCTTTCGAGGTAGTGAATGCTCGTGCCGCCCTCGACGAACTTCGCGTCGAGCATCAGTTCGCGATGCAGCGGGATGTTGGTCTGGATGCCTTCGACCACCATTTCCGAGAGCGCGATGCGCATGCGTTGAATGGCCTGCTCGCGCGTGGCGCCGTAGGTGATCAGCTTGCCGATCATCGAATCATAGTTCGGCGGCACGAAATAGCCATTGTAGGCATGCGAGTCGACGCGCACGCCAGGACCACCCGGCATGTGCCACGACGTCAGACGGCCCGGCGACGGCGTGAACTTGAACGGATCTTCGGCGTTGATACGGCACTCGATCGCGTGGCCCTTCAACTGGATGTCGCGCTGGCGGAACGAGAGCTTCTCGCCCGCGGCAATGCGGATCTGCTCCTGCACGATGTCGATGCCCGTGATCAGCTCGGTGACCGGGTGCTCGACCTGCACGCGCGTGTTCATCTCGATGAAGTAGAACTCGCCGTTTTCGTACAGGAACTCGAACGTGCCCGCGCCGAGGTAGCCCATCTTCTTGCAGGCGTCGGCGCAGCGGTCGCCGATGCGGTCGAGCAGGCGGCGCGCGATGCCCGGCGCCGGCGCTTCCTCGATCACCTTCTGGTGGCGGCGCTGCATGGAGCAGTCGCGCTCGCCGAGCCACACGGCGTTCTTGAACGAGTCCGCGAGAATCTGGATCTCGATGTGGCGCGGGTTCTCGAGGTACTTCTCCATGTACACCTGCGGGTTGCCGAACGCACGGCCGGCTTCCTCGCGGGTCATGTTGACCGCGTTCACGAGCGCCGCTTCCGTGTGCACGACCCGCATGCCGCGCCCGCCGCCGCCGCCCGCCGCCTTGATGATGACGGGGTAGCCGATCGCGCGCGCGATCTTCACGATTTCCTTCGGATCTTCGGGCAGCGCGCCTTCCGAGCCCGGCACGCAGGGCACGCCGGTCTTGATCATGGTCTGCTTGGCCGTGACCTTGTCGCCCATCATGCGGATCGTTTCCGGGCGCGGGCCGATGAACGTGAAGCCCGACTGCTCCACACGTTCGGCGAAGTCGGCGTTCTCGGAGAGGAAACCGTAGCCGGGGTGGATCGCTTCTGCGTCGGTGACTTCGGCCGCGCTGATGAGCGCCGGCATGTTCAGGTAGCTCAGGTTCGAAGGCGCCGGGCCGATGCAGACCGCCTCGTCGGCGAGCTTCACGTACTTGGCTTCCTTGTCGGCTTCCGAATAGACGACGACTGTCTTGACGCCGAGTTCGCGGCACGCGCGCTGGATGCGGAGCGCGATTTCGCCACGATTGGCAATGAGGATTTTTTCAAACATGGTGGGTATTCGACTCATCTATGGGCGCCGCGAGTCGCTTATGCGGACACCTGTCGATCGGAGTTAGCGCTTGGGCGCCTACTGCGATCCCGGAGGATCGGTCGCGTGCGTCGCCATCATGGGGCGCCAAACACGACAAACGCGGCGCGGCCAGCAAAAGAAGGCCGCCGCCGCGGGCAGAAAAACTTAGGCGATCACGTAGAGCGGCTGGCCGTATTCGACCGCCTGGCCGTTTTCGACGAGGATTTCCTTGACCACGCCGGCCGTGTCCGACTCGATCTCGTTGAGCAGCTTCATCGCTTCGATGATGCAGAGGGTCTGGCCTTCCTTGACCGTGTCGCCGACCTGGACGAACGGGTCGGCGCCCGGCGACGGCGCGCGGTAGAACGTGCCCACCATCGGCGAGGTCACCACATGGCCTTGCGGCACGGCGGGCGCTGCGGGGGCCGCTGCGGCGGCGTCGCCGACATGGGCCGGCGCGGCGAGCGGTGCGCCCATGACCGGCGCCGCATATTGCGCGGGGCCCGGCTGCACGTAAACAGGCGGCGCGTTCTTGACGATGCGCACCTTGCCTTCACCCTCGGTCACTTCGAGCTCCGAGATGCCCGATTCGGAGACGAGGTCGATCAGAGTCTTCAGCTTACGTAGATCCATGGTGCAGCCCCTTTTGCTTTGAATACGTGAAGTGCCGGGGCGCGCGCGTCCCAGCACGGGTTATTGTCAGGTGTTGACGGTCATCCGGCGCAGGAATCAGGCCGCAGACCGGGCAGCGAGCCGGTCGAGCGCGTATTCGAGCGCGTAGAGATAACCTTTCCAGCCGAGGCCGCAGATCACGCCTTCGGCCTGGTCGGAAAAATACGAATGGTGCCGGAAGGGCTCGCGGCGATGCACGTTCGACAGGTGAATCTCGACGAACGGGATGCCGACGCCTGCCAGCGCGTCCCGGATCGCGACGCTCGTATGCGTGTACGCGGCCGGGTTGATCAGGATGAAGTCGGTCTGCTCTGTGCGGGCCGACTGAATGCGGTCGACCAGCGCGCCTTCGTGGTTGCTCTGGAAGGTGGCGAGTTCGACGCCGGCGTCCGCTGCACGGTCCGAGAGCGCCTGGTCGATCTGCGGCAGCGTCACGCGCCCGTACACCTCCGGTTCCCGGGTGCCGAGAAGATTGAGGTTGGGGCCGTGCAGAACCAGCAGTCGCGTCATGGTCGCTTCTTTTTCCGTGGAATTGCGCGAACTTTAGCGCTGATTAGAGAAATTTGTCTAGTTTTCCGAAAAGGGGATATGGCCCTGACTTCGCCTCGCTGCGAGGGTCTGGGTCGATCTTCAGTCAAAAGACAGGATTCTCACGGCAAAATCTGCTTTACCGCGCTTAAGATTGTGTCAAATATTCCGCTGCGTCAAAGCGCGTCGAGTGTGCGGCGCAACTCGTCTGGCTTGATTTGCCCTAATTTTGTCGCACGAACGGCGCCGTTCGCGTCGATTACCACCGTGTAAGGCAAGCCGCCCGCGTTGTTGCCGAACGCGCGCGCGACGTCCGCGCCGCCGAAGCCGGCGATGTAGATCGGGTAGTCGACCGGCACCTTCTTCAGGAACGTCTTGATGTTCGTGGCGGAATCGACCCCCACGCCCACGAACTGAATCCCCTTCTTCGCATATTCGCGCTGCAGGGCGGAAAGCGCCGGCATTTCCTCGACACACGGGCCGCACCACGATGCCCAGAAGTTGACCACAATCGGCCGGCCCTTGTAGATGGCGAGCGATTGCGGCTTGCCGTCCGGGTTCGTGACCGCCGTCGACCAGAGCTGGCCGACCGCATTCTGGTTGCCGCTCACCGAGGCAGCGTCGGCCACGCCGGCGCTGCCGCTGTTCGCCCAGTGCCCAGCCAGTATGCCGCCGCCTGCGGCGATTGCCGCCACTGCCACGCCGGCCAGAATCCGCTTCGTATTCATCGCTGCCGCTTTCAAGTTGTGGAGGAAGTGGCGCCGCTCTCGTCGATCAGCGCCTGAAGGGCCTGCGCGTTGGCGCGTGGCAGCCTCCCACGCGCGTCGGCGCGCACGGCGCCGCGCAGGTCGTCCGTATTGTAGAGCGCAATATGGATGCCCACCGGCTCCTCGGCGCGCGACGGACGCCACAGGAAACTGAGCGTCTCCACGAAGCCGCGCGCTGCGAAATGGCGCGTTTCCGACACGTCGTACTGCACGTTCGCGTTCAGGAGCCAGATCGCAACATCCTTCGCGTTATCGCAAAAAATCTGCAGATGGATATCGGAGTGCTCGCCCGCCGTGCCGTTGAGCACGGCGCCGGTCAGGAACGGATTGAACGCTCCGAGCCGCTGCATCCAGTCGAGCGCGACTTCCCGCAGGCGGCGCAGCACCGCCGGCTGGCTGTCGCTTTGAAAGAGGGCCTGATACTCCCGGATCTCTTCCTCGAGCTGATCGTTATCGGGCAGCCAGGTGCCTTCGATACGCGCTTCCCCCACCACCTGCCGGGCTGCCTTGCGTTTGGCGGTGGCGTAATCGAGGCCGTCCTCGGCGATCATCCTTGCTGCCGCGATGGCGATTTCCTCGCGCACGTGCTGGGGATCGAAATGTGATCTGCGAACCATCCTTAAATGATACTAGAGATCGCCTTGGGCTCCCGTCGGCGGCCCAGGCGGCGCAAGTTGCGGCGGGGCGCGGCAATGGCACGGTGGCTGGCTCCGCCAGGCGCAGCGCGCGGCCGCAGGTTATCCCGCGTTCGCCTCGCGTCGGCCCCGCGTTGAGCCCGCGTTGAGCCCGCGTTGAGCCAATACGGCTCGGGGCCTCGGGTACAATACCGGTCTTTGCTCCGGCGGCGCAGGACTACCGCCGTTTCGGCTTCTCCATCCCGATAGCCCGCTCAACCCATTTAACCCGTTCACGACGCCCGCGCGGCGCGACAGGCTCATGCACATCCATATCCTCGGCATCTGCGGCACGTTCATGGGCGGACTCGCCGTGCTCGCGCGCAGCGCGGGTCACACGGTGACCGGCTGCGATGCAGGCGTGTATCCGCCGATGAGCACCCAGCTCGAAGCGCAGGGCATCCGCCTCATCGAGGGTTACGACGCGAGCCAGACCGAACTGAATCCCGATCTCTACGTGATCGGCAACGTAGTCACGCGCGGCAACCCGCTGATGGAGGAGATCCTCAATCGCGGCTTGCCGTACACCTCCGGTCCGCAGTGGCTCGGCGAGCACGTGCTGCGCGACAAGTGGGTGCTGGCCGTTGCGGGCACGCACGGCAAGACCACCACGAGTTCGATGCTCACGTGGCTGCTGGAAGACGCGGGCCTGAATCCCGGCTTCCTGATCGGCGGCGTGCCGCTGAACTTCGGGGTCTCGGCGCGGCTCACCGATTCGAGCTTCTTCGTGATCGAAGCCGACGAGTACGACACGGCGTTCTTCGACAAGCGCTCGAAGTTCGTTCATTACCGTCCGCGCACGGCGCTCCTCAACAATCTCGAATTCGATCACGCCGACATCTTTCCCGATCTCGCGGCGATCGAAACGCAGTTCCATCACCTCGTGCGCACGATTCCGGGCGTGGGCCGCATCGTCACGAACGGCCGCTCGGACGCGCTCGAGCGCGTGCTCACGCGCGGCGTGTGGAGCGACGTGGAGCGCTTTGGCGTGGACGGCGGCTGGCAGGCGCTGCCCGCCGAGGACGGCGTGGCCGTGGATGAGCGCTTCGCCGTGTATCACAACGCTGAACGCGTGGGCGTGGTGGACTGGCAGATCCAGGGCGAGCACAACCGCCTGAACGCGCTTGCGGCCATCGCCGCGGCGCGTAGCGTGGGCGTGCCGCCCGCGCAGGCGGCGCAATCGCTGGCCGCGTTCCGCAACGTGAAGCGCCGCATGGAAGTGCGCGGCAGCGTGGACGGCGTGACCGTCTACGACGACTTCGCGCACCATCCCACGGCGATCGAAACGACGATCGCGGGCTTGCGTACGCGCGTCGGACATGAAAACACGCGCATCCTGGCCGTGCTCGAGCCGCGCTCGAACACGATGAAGCTCGGCGTGATGAAGGCGCAGTTGCCCACGAGTCTCGCCGATGCCGATCTCGTGTTCGGCTACGGCGCGCCGAGCGGCAAGGACGCGCTCGGCTGGGATCTCACTGGCGCACTGGCCCCGCTCGGCGAAAAGGCGCGCGCGTTCCACGACCTCGACGCACTCGTGAAGGCGGTCGTCGCAGCCTCGCGCCCGGGCGACCAGGTGCTCGTGATGAGCAACGGCGGCTTCGGCGGCGTGCATCAAAAGCTGCTGGATGCGCTCTCGGCGCGGAGCGCCTCGTGATCGTCTACCTGCACGGCTTTCGCTCGTCGCCCCAGTCGTTCAAGGCGCGCCTGCTGGCGGCGCGCATGGCCGAGCTGGGCCGCGGCGGCGAATGGCTTTGCCCGACGCTGCCGGTCTCGCCGGACGAAGCCATCGCGCTCGCCGAGCAGGAAATCGGCGCGCGCGTGAAGCCGGGCGAGCGCGTGACGCTCATCGGCAGTTCGCTGGGCGGCTACTTCGCCACGCATCTCGCGGAAAAGCACGGCTGGCGTGCCGCGTTGCTGAACCCCGCCGTGGTGCCCGACCGCGATCTGTCGAAGTATCTCGGCGAGCAGCCGCTCTGGCACGGCGGCGGCAGCATCGTCGTCGAACCGCGCCATCTGGAAGAGTTGCGCGCGCTGGCCGTTCCGACGGTGACGCGACCGGCGCGCTACTATCTGATCGCTGCAACCGGCGACGAAGTTCTCGATTACCGCGAGATGCTCGCGCACTATCCGGGTGTGTCCACACACCTGATCGAAGGCAGCGATCATGGCATCAGCGAGTTCGCAGATTACGTCGACGAAGTGATCCGTTTCTGCGATGCCGCTTGATGCGTGCAAACGCCTATATGTATACAGCACCGCTCGCGCGCAGCGCCGGCGGTCGAAGCAAGTCTGAACGAGAGTATTGAGTGAACGTTTTCTTTGAGGAATCGGGCAGTTTCAAGGCCGGCAGCGTGCTGTCGCGCCAGGGCGACGCGTTTCAGGTCGAGTTGCCGGGCGGGCGGCGCGCCAAGGTGCGCGCGAAGGACGTGCTGATCGAGTTCGAGAAGCCGGCCGCAGGCGAGCTGCTGGAGCAGGCGGACGCCGCCGCCCAGGAGATCGATCTCGATTTCCTGTGGGAATGCGCACCCGCCGATGAATTCGCGTACACCGCGCTTGCGAGCGAGTACTTCGGCGCAACCTACGGCCCCGTCGAGCGCGCCGCGCTCGTGCTGCGCCTGCACGGCTCGCCCGTGTACTTCCGCCGCAAGGGTCGCGGCCAGTATCAGCGCGCGCCCGAAGAGCAGCTCAAGATGGCGCTCGTCTCGCTCGAGCGCAAGCGTCAGCAGGCGCTCGTGCAGGCCGGCTACGAAGAGGAGCTGAAGGCGGGCGGCCTGCCCGAGGCGTTCAAGGGCAAGGCGCTGGGCCTCCTCACGAAGCCGGACAAGAACTCCATCGAATACAAGGCGCTCGAAGCGGCGGCCGCCGCGCGCGGCATTTCGATGCCGCGCCTCATGCTCGAATGCGGCGGCATCGCCTCGCCGCGCGCGCTGCACGAGGCGCGCTTTCTCGCGGACTTCTTCCCGCACGGCACGGGCTTCCCGGCCGTCGAGGTGGGCACGCTGCCCGAGGATCTGCCCGACGCCGCCGAGCACGTGCAGGCCTTCTCGATCGACGACGTCACCACGACCGAAATCGACGATGCCTTCTCGATCGAGCATCTGGCCGATGGCCGCGTGCGCATCGGCATTCACATCGCGGCGCCGGCGCTCGGCATCCAGCGTGGCGACACGGCCGACACGATCGCGCGCACGCGCCTTTCGACGGTCTACATGCCCGGCGACAAGATCACGATGCTGCCCGACGATTTCGTCGACGCCTTCACGCTGAAGGAAGGCGGCCTGCGCCCGGCGCTCTCGCTCTATTGCATCGTGAACCGCGAGACCCAGGAGATCGTCGCGACCGAAACGCGTGCCGAGCGCGTGTTCGTGAAGAACAACCTGCGCCACAACACGCTCGACGAGGTCGTGACCGAAGCCACGCTCGCGGCGGGCACGGGCGACTATCCGCACAAGGAAGACATCGCCGTGCTGTGGCCGTTCGCGCTGGCGCTGTTCGAAAAGCGTCAGCAGGCGCGCGCCGGTTATGGCCTGCGCCGCGAAGTCCAGCGCAACACCGACTTCAACTTCTACGTGGAAGGCGAGCACGTCACCATTTCGCCGCGTCGCCGCGGCTCGCCGCTCGACCTGATCGTCGCGGAGCTGGCGATTCTCGCGAACTCGACGTGGGGCGCCTTCCTGCACGATCATGGCGTGCCGGGCATCTATCGCTCGCAGCGCGCGTTCGGCGCGCCGACCGGTCCCAAGCGCACGCGCATGCAGACCAACGCCGCGCCGCACGAAGGACTCGGCGTCGCACAGTATGCCTGGAGCACCTCGCCGCTGCGCCGTTATGTGGACCTCGTGAACCAGTGGCAGCTGCTCGCGTGCGTCGAGCACGGCGTGGCCGCCAAGCTTGTCGCGCCGTTCAAGCCCAAGGACGCCGATCTCTTCGCCGTCGTGCAGGGCTTCGACGAGACCTATACCGCCTACGCCGACCACCAGCGCCGCATGGAGTACTTCTGGTGCCTGCGCTGGCTGCAGCAGCAAATGCGCGGTGAGGATGGCCGCGAGGCACGTCGCGAGTTCCCCGCATCGGTGGTGAAGGACGACCTCGTGCGCTTCGAGGAGGTGCCACTGCTCATGCACGTGCCGGCGCTCGGCGTGCACGCGCGCGGCACGCGCCTGATGATGGAAGTGCTGTCGATCGACGAGCTGACGATCGAAGCTTCGGTGCGCATGCTGCGCGTGCTCGACGCGCCCGTCGTGACGAGCGCCGAGCAAGCCGAAGAGGACACGGGCGAAGACGAAGAGCTGATCGAAGCCGCCGACGACTCAGCGCAGAGCGAAGCGGAAGCCGTCGCGGAAGCAGGCGATGGCGAAGGCGAGGCGGCAAGCGATGCGCCCGCGGCAGAAGAACAATCGAGCGAACAGCACGCTACGGAGCCGCGCGAATGAGCGTCAGCGAGTCGAAGCCTGTTGTGCACGCCGACCGCTACGCCGTAGTCGGCAACCCGGTCGCGCACAGCAAGTCACCGTACATCCACGCGCAGTTCGCGCTGCAAACGGGGGAGCGCGTCGAGTACGAGCGTCTGCTCGCGCCGCTCGACGGCTTCGTCGAGCACGTGCAGGCATTCCACGCGGCGGGCGGCCGCGGCCTGAACGTGACCGTGCCGTTCAAGCTGGAAGCTCACGCGCTCGCGCACAAGCTGTCGCCGCGCGCGGCGGCGGCAGGCGCGGTGAACACCCTGCGCTTCGACGCTGACGGCATCTTCGGCGACAACACCGACGGCTTCGGCCTCGTGCGCGACATCGAGGTGAACCTTGGCGTCTCGCTCGAAGGTGCGCGCGTGCTGCTGCTCGGCGCGGGCGGCGCGGCGCGCGGCGTCGTGCTGCCGATGCTCGAGCGCCGGCCGCGCGAGATCACCATCGTGAACCGCACGGCGCCCAAGGCGCACGCGCTCATCGAGCAGTTCGCAGGCGCGGCGGGCGAGTTCGCCTGCCTTCTCAACGGCGGCGGCCCGCAAGCGGTTGATCCCAAACCCTACGACGTGATCGTCAACGCGACGGC
>DATBXG010000821.1:0-5592 GCA_036514415.1 Paraburkholderia sp. | reverse complement strand
AGCCGTTCCCGTGGGAGTTTCACCGCAAGCGCAAGCATGTCGTGGTGGCAACGCGCGGGCGGCTGACCGTGAACGACCCGGGCGCATTGCTCAACGCGTGCCTGGCCGGATCCGGCATTGCGCAAATGCTCCTTCTCGGCGCCGAACCCCTGATTGCCGATGGCAGACTGGTGAATCTCTTCCCCGACTGGCCCGACGAACGCTTCCCGCTGTACATCTACTATCCGTCGCGCCACTACCTTCCGGCGAAGACGCGCGCGTTTATCGATTTCGTCGTCGCCTGGGCCGCTTCACACTAAAGCTCGCCGCCTCACCGTGGCGCCCGGTTGGGTGCGCACGGACATGCGTGGCCGGGATACGCGCCTGAGCATCGAAGAAAGCATCCCCGACCTGGTCGGCACGATCGCAGCCTGTGAAGGCTGCGCCGAACTGCGCAATATCGACTTGCGCGGGCGAGTCGTTCTGTGGCCAGCCACGCCGCCAGGCCGGAGATGCCTGTCGTGCTCAGTTGTTGGCTGGGAACGAGAACGTCGCGCGCGCGCTGCCGTTGCCGGCAACGTTCACGCGCTGCGTTCTCGTCGCGCTGCCATAGGTCGCGGTGACCGTATAGCGCCCAGGAGCCAGTCGCACGAGCATGTGCGGGCCGTGCGAACGGGTATCGAGCACGGACGTGCCGCTCGCATTCGCGATCTGCACGTGGACGTCGGCGACATAGCTCGAACCGGGGCCGGTGAACAGCAGCGCAAGCGGCCACTGGCTGCGTGCCTGCCGCAGCGCAGTCTGTTCGTCGCGGCCAACCCCGCCGGACACGAACGATACGTCGCCCTGCTGCTCGGTTGCCGGCATGCCGGTCGTGTGCACTGCGCTAGCGCTTGTGTCAGCGGCCGTCTGCGCGACTGCGCCGCTTGCGAGAGCGAGGGCGAACCCTGCGGCCAGCAGGGTCGAGGCGATTCGGGGAGCCTTGGATTGCCTTTCCATCGTGGTCACTCCTTACAGTGATGTCGATTTCACGCGCGCGCAGGGGGGCCGCCACCGCTCGCGCAGGCCGGATGACAGGTTAGCGTTTTTTGGCCCGCCATGCGCGCAGCGCGCCGTGCCCACCGGACACGGCTGCGAATTCACGACGGTCACTCAATTCGCATGCAATTCCGTTTTTCCGTTGCGCACGCAACAGTCGCATTACGACATTCTTACCATTTCCTGTCGATTTTGTGGCTTTCATGCGTGATAGTTATCGCCAGCCGGGAAAATACTGAGATAAAAGCGCGTAAGCTGGCTCAATAGTTTTTATATGATTAATTGGAGTTTCGCTACATCGATAGGCAAGGCCCACGCGAACGTAAGCAAGCAAACGTTTGCGTCTCTGCGGCCCGGCCTGTTTTCCCGCAGGAAGTTTGCCGGCGCCTGACGCGACCGGATGCTCTTCCCAGACCACGCTTGCGCAGTCTGATCAGTACTCCATAACGTATTCAAACTCACGGAGAGACATATGAGGATCACCCGTTGGCCGACAGCCGCATTGCTGGTTGCGATGGCCGCTACCGCGTATGCGGGCGACAGCAGCAACGACGTGCCGTATCCCTTGCCGATGCCGCTGATGGCCATGCCCGAAAACTATGGAGCGCACGTGCGCGCCGACCTGCTGCTCAGTCGCATGACGCAGGACGAAAAGCTACAGTTCATCCATTCCGAATATCAAATGAGCGCTGTCCCCGGCGGCGGCGCGGGCTATATCCAGGGTGTGCCGCGTCTGGGCATACCCGATCTGAACATGGTCGACTCGGCCACGGGCTCCGGCAGCACGAACCAGAAGAGCACGACCTTCCCGGCGACGATCGCGCTGGCGGCGAGCTGGAACCCGTATCTCGCGCACGAGTTCGGCGCGCGCGTTGCCGACCAGTTGCGCGACCAGGGGTTCGGCATGGGGCTCGGCGGCGGCACGAATCTCGCGCGTGAACCGCGCGGCGGTCGTCTTTTCGAATACCTCGGCGAAGATCCTGTGTTGGCCGGTGAAATACTGGCTGCGCGCACCATCGGCACGCAGAGCCATCAGGTGATCGCCACGATCAAGCATTACGTTGGCAACGAACAGGAAACGGGCCGCCAGGGCGGCAACAGCCAGATCGACGAGCGCACGCTGCGCGAACTCTATCTGCTGCCGTTCGAGATCGCGGCGAAGGAAGGGCGGCCGGGCAGCGTGATGTGCAGCTACAACCGCTTGAACGGTACCTACGCATGCGAGAACCCGCATGTGCTGACCGATGTCCTGAAGAAGGATTGGGGCTTCCAGGGGCAGATACAGTCGGACTGGGGCGCGACGCATAGCACGGCAGCGTCGATCAACGCGGGCTTGGACGAGGAAGAGGACGTCGGGCCGACGGTCTACCTCACGCCCGATCTCGTCAAGCAGGCGATTGCCGCGAATTCGGTTTCACAGGCGCGTCTCGACGACATGGTGCGCCGCAAGCTCTACGTGATGATCAGCACGGGTGTGCTGGACCATCCGGCGCAGGGCGGCGCGACGATCGACTTTGCGAAATACAATGCGTTCACTCAGGCAGCCGAAGAACAATCCATCGTTCTCCTGAAGAACGACAGCAGCCAGTTGCCGCTTTCGGCGCCGAGCCTGCGCAAGATCGCGGTGATCGGCGCTCACGCCGACGCTGCCGTGCTGACTGGCGGCGGCTCGGGCAATACGCGCGATCCGGTCACCGGCAACTTCTCGGGCTGCGGCGGGCTCTCGTTCGCGTCGTCGACGGGCTGCGGATGGTGGACGAATCCGTGGCTCAAGCTCGATACGCCTATCGTCAAGGCGATCCAGCAGCTCGCGCCGTCGGCCCAGGTGAGCTTCGCGGGCAACAGCGACCAGACGCAGCCGTTCCGCGCCTACACGCAGCAGGAGATCAACCAGGCCGCAACGCTCGCGAGCCAGTCCGATGTTGCGATCGTCGTCGTGGCGCAGCCTGCGGGTGAAGACTTCGGCGATCTGCAAAGCCTGAGTCTCGCGAATCCGACGAATCAGGATCAGCTGGTCGAGGCCGTCGCGAAGGCCAACCCGCGCACGATCGTGATCATCGAGAGCGGCAACCCGGTGCTCATGCCGTGGAAGGACCAGGTCTCGGCGATCGTCGAGGCGTGGTATCCGGGCGAGGGTGGTGGCAAGGCGATCGCGAACGTGCTGTTCGGTCAGGTGAACCCTTCGGGCAAACTGCCTGTCACGTTCCCGGTACGCGATCAGGACACGCCGACCTGGGGCACGAACGGTGCGCTCGCAACGGATCCGGTCTACTCGGAAAAGCTCGATATGGGCTATCGCTGGTATGACGCGAACAACATCACGCCGCTTTACGAGTTCGGCTATGGCCTTTCGTATACGCACTTCAGCTATTCGGGGCTTACGGTGAAGCAGGGCCCGGGGCATACGGTCACGGCCTCGTTCACGGTGCGCAACGATGGCCGTGTGGCTGGCGCGGAAACCGCCCAGGTCTATCTGGGAGTGAGCTATGCGGGCGAACCGCCGCGCCGTCTGGTGGGCTTCCAGAAGGTGTATCTGAAGCCGGGCCAGGCGCAGCCGGTGCGGGTGACGATCACCGAACGCGCGCAGAGCGTGTGGGACACGACGCGCAACGACTGGACCTACGTGCCCGGCAGCGCAGTGTACGTTGGCGCGTCGTCGCGCGATATCAGGCTGCAGAGCCGTTGAGATCGAGGGCGCCCGGAGGCCGCGTTGGCGGGCTCCGGGGCCTTGGGGCCTGAGAAAGGCGGTTGCGTGCTACCTGGCCTGCAGGATCAAAGATAGACGGGCAGTCCTTCCCGAATGATCCGGTCGCGCAGGAATTCAAAGGAAAATTCGCGTAGACGCGGATTGCCCTTGCGCAGCACATCGATGGCTTGCGAGAGGGAGTGAGCGCTGCCGCCGTGTTCCAATGCCTGCGCGAACCGGACGATTTCGTGTCGCTGTACCGGCGCATCGGGATTGCGGCGCAACGACTCCAGTGTGCGCGTGACGCCGTTTCTCGGTACCGCGCCTCGCACGATGCACAGCATGTGAATGGCGTCGAAGAGGTCCGCGTTGAGTTCGCTCATGCGCAGCCGGGCGGCAAGCCTGGCGTTTCCGTCCGATACCGGTTGCGCGATCGGGTCGAAGACCGGCAGCGGGCTTCGTCCCAGGCGATGAAGCAGTCTTTCCGCACAATGCCGCTCGAAAACGAGCGTAATCGCGCTGCCGCCGGCGCGCGGAACCGCCTCGAGGTAGTAGTAGCTGCCTCGGGTGGAGATCGGCCCGCACGGCAGCGTTTGCTGCTGATTCAGTTTCCTCAGGTGAACCAGAGGCGTCACGTGATGCGTCTCCCATACGCACGGGACGTGAAAGCGACCGCGTACGGGATTCATTGCTGCTCCTCACAATGGCACCCGAGGTGTTCGCGCCATGTCACGCCGCGCATCATCGATACTCCTTCGTACGATGGACAGCCTCTTTCGTGCTGACATCGACGGTATCGACGTGAATAGATTCGGCATTCTGAGTGAGCGCAGGCGCTTCGCCTTCGCGCATTCCCTCCTTGAAGCTCCTCATGGCTCCGCCAAGATCGCCGCCGATGTTGCGCAGCTTCTTCGTGCCGAACACCAGTGCCACGATCAGCAAGACGATAAGCCAGTGCCAGATACTGAATTCACCCATGGATAGTCTCCTTTGTTTAAAGAGGATTACGCATCGCGCCGGCTCATCCGGCGCACGGCGAGCCCACCCGCCGCGACCAGACAAACGGCGAGCGTTGCGACCGAGCGCGCCGGCGCGATCGCGAATTGCGTTGTCAAAACGCCGCGCATGAGATCGACGCCATACGCGGCGGGGTCGAATGCAGCGGCAATACGGATCCAGCCGGGGGCGAGATCGAGTGGATAGAGCGCGCCCGAGAGGAAGAACATCGGCAGGAGCAGCGCGTTCGACACGACCGGAAACACGATCACCGAGCGGAACGGCAGCGCGAGCGCGAGACCGAGCGCCGAGAAGGCGAGCGCGGCAAGCGCCATCGAAACGACGAGCAGGGCGAGGCGCGGCGCGGTCAGACCGATTCCGATCGTTGGCGAGAACGGGAGCAGCAGCGCGCTCTGCGCCCACGCGAGCACCGCACCCGCGCCGATCTTTCCCGCGGCGATTTCGACGCGCCGCACCGGTGAAACGAGCAAGGCGTTCAGAAGGCCCGTTTGCCGGTCGTGCACGATGCCCACTGCGGCTGAAATCGCCGTGAACATCAATGACAGACCGACCACGCCCGGAAAGATGTACGCCTGATAGCCGCTGACCTCCGCGTAGGTGCCGCTCCTGAGCGCCGCTCCCAGAACGAACAGATACAGCAGCGGCTGCGTGAGGCCGAACAGGATGCGCAGCGGGGACGCCCAGAACCGCTTCAGGTCGAACCAGACGATCGCGAGCACGTTGCTCATGCCGCCCTACCTTTGTAAGTGCTGTTTCGACAGTGCCTGACAGAAGCATTCCGTTGCGCAAGAATGTGGGTCAGGCGGCGAGAGGGGATGGTTTTCATGCTGGCTGCCCTCCATGGCTCAGGTGGCGTATCCCCCCTCTTCGCC
>DATBXG010000820.1:0-8158 GCA_036514415.1 Paraburkholderia sp. | reverse complement strand
GTTCTTCGTCGACAACATCTACCGTTTCACGCTGGCTGGCACGGAAGTGTCGGCACTGCTCGGCCGTATGCCGTCGGCAGTGGGCTATCAGCCGACGCTGGCTGAAGAAATGGGCAAGCTGCAAGAGCGCATCACGTCGACGAAGAAGGGCTCGATTACGTCGGTTCAGGCCGTGTACGTCCCTGCGGACGACTTGACCGACCCGTCGCCGGCCACGACCTTCGGCCACCTGGACGCAACCGTCGTGCTGTCGCGTGACATCGCCTCGCTGGGTATCTACCCGGCAGTCGACCCGCTCGACTCGACCTCGCGCCAGATCGACCCGAACGTGATCGGTGAAGAGCACTACTCGATCACGCGCGGCGTGCAGCAGACGCTCCAGCGCTACAAGGAACTGCGCGACATCATCGCGATTCTGGGCATGGACGAACTGTCGCCGGAAGACAAGCTGACGGTGGCCCGCGCACGCAAGATCCAGCGTTTCCTGTCGCAGCCGTTCCACGTCGCGGAAGTCTTCACGGGCTCGCCGGGCAAGTACGTGCCGCTGAAGGAAACGATCCGCGGCTTCAAGATGATCGTGGGCGGCGAGTGCGATCACCTGCCGGAGCAGGCGTTCTACATGGTCGGCACCATCGACGAAGCCTTCGAAAAGGCCAAGAAGATCCAGTAAGGGTCGCGTTGCTGGCAACGAGGCGGGAAGCGCGCAGCGCATGCCCGCCGCCGCAACTTTCTGATCCGGGCCATGCATGGGATCGGAACAGGCGCTGAAGCGCTAATTCCGATCGACAGGAGTCGACACATATGGCAGCAACCATCAAGGTAGACGTCGTCAGCGCCGAAGAGAGCATCTTCGCCGGCCAGGCGAAGTTCGTTGCGCTTCCGGGCGAGGCGGGCGAGCTGGGCATTCTGCCGGGCCACACGCCGCTCATCACGCGTATTCGTCCGGGCGCAGTGCGCATCGTGGCGGAAGACGGCGGTGAAGAGTTCGTGTTCGTCGCAGGCGGCATTCTCGAAGTGCAGCCGGGCGCCGTCACGGTGCTCGCCGACACGGCGATCCGCGGAAAGGATCTCGACGAGGCGAAGGCGACGGAAGCGCGCAAGCGCGCCGAAGAGACGCTGCAGAACGCGGGCTCGAACCTCGAGTACGCCACCGCTCAGGCCGAACTGGCCTACGCGGTCGCGCAGCTCGCGGCGATCCAGCGCCTGCGCAGGATGAACCAGCACTGACTGGTTCCCGGACGTGCGCCCTCGCGGGGCGACGGCCGAAGCGAAAAGGGCTCCCCAACCGGGGAGCCCTTTTTGCATCTGGGCGCCGGCGAACGGGCACGGCCCGATGGCATCGCGATGAAAAACGCGGGATAAATGGCATGAGCCACGGTGGTCGACAAAAACGCTCTGACATACTTGACGTTTACGGAAAGGTAATGCCAAATCACATGCTCGTGGCCGGCTCACAAGGCGGTGCCGCGCGCGACCCAGACCCTGCGGGTAAGACTTGATGCCGCCGCCGGGAAAGCCGGTGGCACAATTTTCAAATTCATTTCAAAAGCGGGAGTGACGCTCCCCAGGAGACAGCCATCATGGCAATCGACGCAGCAGGCGCGCGCGCCGCGCCCGGTGTAGATGAGCCGCTCATCGCGCCTGAAGACGGGCTTTCGTACGTGCGCGGCACGACCGGGGTGCCGCTCAGCGATGCGACCCTCGGCACCTTCCTGCAGGAGACCGCGAACCGGTTTCCCGAGCGTCCTGCCGTGGTGTTCCGCGAGCAGGGCATCCGCTGGAACTGGAGCGAGTTCGCCGCCGAGGTGGACGTGCTCGCAGCCGGTTTCGCCGGGCTGGGCATCGTCAAGGGCGACCGCGTCGGCATCTGGTCTCCCAATCGTGTCGAATGGCTGCTCACGCAGTTCGCGACCGCGCGCATCGGCGCGGTGCTCGTCAACATCAATCCCGCGTACCGCCTCGCCGAACTCGAATACGCGCTGAACAAGGTCGGCTGCAAGGCGATCGTTACCGCGGAGAGCTTCAAGACGTCGAAGTATCTTGAGATGCTCCAGACGCTCGCGCCGGAACTGGCGACCGCTGCGCCCGGCCAGTTGCAGGCGGCGCGCCTGCCCGAGCTGCGTGCGGTCATTCGCATGTGCGATACGGCGACACCCGGCATGCTGTGCTTCAGCGAAATCGTGGAGCTGGGCCGCGAGCGCATTGCCCGCGACGGCACGTCGTGGCTCGAAGCCATCGACGCGACGCTAGCGCCCGACGACCCGATCAACATCCAGTTCACGAGCGGCACGACCGGCAATCCGAAGGGCGCGACGCTCACGCACCGCAACGTGCTCAACAACGGGCGCTTCATCGCGCAGGCGATGCGCCTCACCGAAGCGGACTCGCTCTGCATTCCGGTGCCGCTCTATCACTGCTTCGGCATGGTGCTCGCGGTGCTCGCATGCGTATCGGTCGGCGCGAACATGGTCTTCCCGGGTGAGGCCTTCGATCCGCGCGCGACGCTCGAAGCCGTCTCGGAAGAGGGCTGCACGGCATTGCACGGCGTGCCCACGATGTTCATCGCGGAACTCGATCATCCCGAGTTCGCGCGCTTCGATCTCTCGAAGCTGCGCACGGGCATCATGGCCGGCTCGCCGTGCCCGATCGAGACGATGAAGCGCGTCGTCTCGAAGATGCATCTCGCCGAGATCACGATCGCCTACGGCATGACCGAAACGAGCCCGGTGTCGTTCCAGAGCTCGACCACCGATCCGCTCGACAAGCGCACGACTACGGTGGGCCGCATCCAGCCGCATCTCGAAGTGAAGATCGTCGATGCGCTCGGCAATATCGTGCCGGTGGGCGAAACGGGCGAACTGTGCACGAAGGGTTATTCGGTGATGCTGGGCTACTGGGGAGACGAGGCAAAGACGGCCGAGTCGATCGTCGACGGCTGGATGCATACGGGCGATCTGGCGACGATCGACGCCGAAGGCTATTGCAACATCGTCGGCCGCCTGAAGGACATGCTCATTCGCGGCGGCGAGAACATCTACCCGCGCGAGATCGAGGAATTTCTGTTCCGCCACCCGAAGGTGCAGTCGGCACAGGTCTTCGGCGTGCCCGATGCGAAGTACGGCGAGGAAGTCTGCGCGTGGATCGTACTGCGCCCGGGCGAAGCGGCCACGGCCGAGGAGATCCAGGCGTTCTGCCAGGGGCAGATCGCGCACTACAAGATCCCGAAGTACATCCGCTTCGTCGACGAGCTGCCGATGACGGTAACGGGCAAGGTGCAGAAGTTCGTGATGCGCGCGCGCATGATCGACGAACTCAAGATCAGCGAGCAGAAGACGGCTTGAAGTTTTCGTTTCGATGCACGACGGCCGCGGCGAGCGCATCATCACGCCGCGGCGCTCTTGCTTGAATGCGCAGATTACTTGGGAAGCCGAACGATTATCTGATGGCGCAGGGGAGTTCGCGCGGGGCGATGCCCGGCGAATGACGGTAAGCGTTGAGGAAAACGAGGACGAAAAAAAAGCGGGCCTGGAGCCCGCTAAAAACCACACGCTACGGGGTTAGCGCGAGGAGACCAAAGGAGGAGCCGGGTCATGAAACGTCTTCGACGCCGGTCACGGCTCCAGCAAGGATGCCCCTCGAGAGGGCTTCGGCGTAGTGCCGACCGGCTGGTGTTTTGTGTCCGCTCACACTGGCACCGTGCCACATCCGTGTTGAAACCGTTGAAGGCATTGTGGGCGAATTAAGACGGGTTCGCGGTAACAAAGTGTTTCAGGTTGTAACGCCCGCCAGATAAGGCTCTGGGGGCTTTTTTGCCATCCTGAGCGTTTCGCGGAAGTCATTTTTACCGCTATGTTCAGCGTCTGTCTGACAGACTGATTGACCGCTTGCGGGCGTGCATTCGATTTGCATGAGGAAAGGCCCGCCGCATGGGTTTTTTTGTGCGCGACGCGGCCCGTACGGAAATTACCGACTGCGCACATGCGCAATGCGTCGACACGCAGCGCGTGCGTGCCATGCAATCTTTACGCGCCTCGCGTTGCGACACCTTCTGCAACTGATCGTAGCAATTCGAAGGGCCATAACACTGCCGCCAACGCGGTGCGCGCTCATTCGCTGTGCCGGTTCAGCACCTCACTTCAGCCACTTGTCCGAGATCGCCTGATATTCGCCGCTCGCGCGCGCAAGATGCAGCCACTGATCGACGTATTGCTGGAGCACCACATCGCCGCGCGGCACCATCCACGCTTTCTCTCCGTACTGGAACGGCTTGTCGGGATGCACCGAGCACAGGCCCGGATTGAGCTTCTGCTGCAGCATGGTTTCGGAGGCGTCGGTCACCATCACGTCGGCCTTGCCCGCGAGAATCTGCTTGAAGATCGTCACGTTGTCCGGATACGGGACAAGCGTCGCATGGGACAAGAACTGCTTCGCAAAGCGTTCATTCGTGCCGCCGGGATTCACGATCACGCGCACCGAAGGCTGGTCGATCTGCGCGACGGTCTGGTACTTGTTGACGTCGTCGCATCGCACGATCGGCGTCTTGCCGTCGACCTGATAGGCCTCGGTGAAGAACGCCCGCTTCTGGCGGTCGAGCGTGGTGGAGACGCCGCCCACGGCAACATCGCACTTCGCGAGGAAGTCGTTCATGAGGTTCGACCACGATGTCTTCACGAACTCGGCCTTCACGCCCAGCGACTTCGCGAGCGATTCCGCCATGTCGATGTCGATGCCTTCGAACGTGCCGTCCTGCTTATAGAACGAGTAGGGCTTGTAGTCGCCGGTCGTGCAGGCGCGCAGCGTGCCGCGCGCGAGGATTTCGTCGAGTCGCGAAGGGGCGGCGGCGGCCGGCGATCCGGCAGCCGGCGCTCCGGCGGACTGGGCGAAGGCGCATGCGCTCAGCAGTACGGCGCTAACGATCGTCAGGCCGAGGGCGGCTCTTTTCATCGTGTCTCCAGACAGGGTTTTGTTTGATGTAATGTTTTGGAAAACGGTCTGATCATAGCCTTCGCATACGCTGCGGATAAGCGCGGACTTACCTGGCTATGCAGGTCCTATACTTCAGTGGCATTGCGCTTTCCGGTCACGCTCATCAGCGGCATGGCGCGGCGGCCGCTCCGGTAAAATGGCCGCTTGCTTCCGAACCTTGGCGCGACTTCGCGCAACCCGCACGTGGCCCACACTCTCCTGAACGACACTTTCCTGCGCGCGCTGCTGCGCCAGCCGACCGAGTACACACCGATCTGGCTGATGCGCCAGGCTGGCCGCTATTTGCCGGAGTACAACGCCACGCGCAGCCGCGCGGGCAGCTTCCTCGGTCTCGCGAAGAATCCCGATTACGCGACCGAGGTCACGCTGCAGCCGCTCGAGCGCTACCCGCTCGACGCCGCGATCCTGTTCTCGGACATCCTGACGATTCCCGATGCGATGGGCCTCGGCCTCTCGTTCCAGGCGGGCGAAGGGCCGAAGTTCGCGCATCCCGTGCGCACGGAAGAAGACGTGGCGCGTCTCGCGGTGCCCGATATCGGCGAGACGCTCGGCTACGTGACCGATGCGGTGCGCGAGATCCGCCGCGCGCTCACCGACGCGCAAGGGCGCCAGCGCGTGCCGCTCATCGGCTTCTCGGGCAGCCCGTGGACGCTCGCCTGCTACATGGTCGAGGGCGGCGGCTCGGACGACTTCCGCACGGTCAAGTCGATGATGTACGCGCGGCCGGACCTCATGCAGCGCATTCTCGAAGTCAACGCGCAGGCTGTGGCGGCCTACCTGAACGCGCAGATCGAAGCCGGCGCGCAGGCCGTGATGATCTTCGACACCTGGGGTGGCGCGCTCGCCGACGGTGCCTACCAGCGCTTTTCGCTCGCGTACATCGCGCAGGTCGTGGCGCAGCTCAAGCGCGAGCACGACGGCGAGCGCGTGCCCGTGATCACGTTCACGAAGGGCGGCGGCCTCTGGCTCGACGAAATCGCGAATACCGGCGTGGATGCGGTCGGCCTCGACTGGACCGTCAATCTCGGCCGTGCGCGCGAGCGCGTGGGCGATCGCGTGGCGCTGCAAGGCAACCTCGATCCCACCGTGCTGTTCGCTTCACCGGCCGCGATCCGCGAGCAGGCGCGCGCGGTACTGGACAGTTTTGGCGCGCACCCCGGCCACGTGTTCAACCTCGGGCATGGCATTTCGCAGTTCACGCCTCCCGAAAACGTGGCCGAACTCGTGGATGAAGTGCACCGTCACAGCCGCGCGCTTCTTGCGGCTCGCGCGTGACGTTTTTGTTGCGTCGCAGCGAGGTGGGCTCCGGGCATCAGGGTAAGACCGGGCTCCAGAGGCCATCCAGACGCCATCGCGGTCCTGTCAAGACTTGACTTATGCACACTTGCCACGTTGCGGCGCGCAAGAGGGAAAGATTGCCGCAGAGGGGCGCCCGAGTCTGAGCTGAATCAATCAGACCCTTGACAGACAAGGCTTTCGGCGCTCCACGGCGCTCTGTGCGGTATCCCACATAACGGCCACGCGTCGGCGCGCCACGGCGGCGCCCGGTGAGTTCTCAACAAAGTTATCCACAGGCGCAGATTCGGGGGCGCGATTGTTCTGCGGAATCCAAAACTTAGCGCGAAATCTCAAGTATCACTTTAGGTTTGCGTGTCTGTGCGGTGGCGTACGGAACTTCCCTGGGAGTGCGGTATGACGGGACGGTACGTGCGCGTGGCGCTGGATCATCCACTGGACGCGCTCTACGACTATCGCTACGGGCTCGACAGCACGCCCGAACCCGGCATGCTCGTGCGCGTGCCGTTCGGGCGGCGCGACGTGGTGGGCCTCATCTGCGAAGTGAATGCTCACAGCGACGTGCCCGCAAACAAGCTTCGCGACGTGAGCGCGGTATGCGCCGCCTGCCCGCCGCTTTCGGCGCAATGGCTCGCGCTGGCCGGCTTTGCCGCCGACTACTATCAGCGCGGTCTCGGCGAGGTTGCGTTGCCGGCGTTGCCCCAGGCGCTGCGCGATCCGTCGCGCTGGGCGCGCCTGCTCGCGCCTGAAGAGCGCTATCGCTTGTTGCCGGAAGGGCGCGCCGCGCTGCCCGACGCCTTGCCCGCGCGCGCCCAGGCGCTGCGCCGGCTCGCCGAGGCGCTGGTCGATGCGGGTGAACTCGACGCAGCCGAGGCCCGCGCGCTGCATCCCAAGGCGATTGCCACACTCGAAGCCTGGTGCGAGGCCGGCTGGGTGGAGCACGAACGCGTCGAGTTCGGCGCGGCTGCAAATGTGCCGGGCACCGCGACGCACTGCGCTTCAGACGCCGCCGGCGTCGAAGTCCCCCGTCTGAGCGACGAGCAGGCCGACGCCGTGGAAGCGATCGGCGCGGCGAGCGGCTTCGCGCCCTTCCTGCTGCACGGCGTGACGGGCAGCGGCAAAACCGAGGTCTATCTGCGCGCGCTCGCGGCGCTGCTCGAACGTGACCCGGGCGCCCAGGCGCTCGTGCTCGTCCCCGAAATCAATCTCACGCCGCAGTTCGAGGCGGCCTTTCGCACGCGTTTCGCGGCCACGCTCGCCGAGCAGGCCATCGTCACGCTCCACAGCGGTCTGGCCGAAGGCGAGCGCGCCCGCAACTGGTTTGCCGCACACACGGGCCGCGCGCGGATCGTGCTCGGCACGCGGCTCGCGGTGATGGCGTCGCTGCCGCATCTGGCCATCATCGTCGTCGACGAGGAGCACGATCCCGCCTACAAGCAGCAGGAAGGCCTGCGCTATTCGGCGCGCGATCTGGCGATCTGGCGCGCCAAGCAGCTTGCCGTTCCCGTTGTGCTCGGATCGGCGACGCCGTCGCTGGAAAGCTGGTGGCAGGTCGATCAGGGCCGCTACACGCGGCTCACGTTGTCGCGCCGCGCCGTCGCCGACGCCGTGCTGCCAACCGTGCGGCTCGTCGATCTGGAAGACGAACGGCGGCGCGGACGCGCATCGGTGGAAGGTCTGTCGGGCCCGTTGATCGCGGCGCTGAAAGCGCGTCTCGAACGCGGCGAACAAAGTCTCGTGTTCCTGAACCGTCGCGGCTACGCGCCCCAGCTGGCGTGCGACGCATGCGGGTGGGTCGCTGGCTGCCCGCGGTGCAGCGCCTATGTCGTGCTGCATAAGCCGGAGCGCGCGCTGCGCTGCCACCATTGCGGCTGGG
>DATBXG010000819.1:0-5938 GCA_036514415.1 Paraburkholderia sp. | reverse complement strand
CGTGGCCGAGCGCGTGCTGCCGCACTGGAACGACGCGCGCGACCTGCCACCGCGCGCCGCGGCGGAGCGCGAGCTGCTCTTGCGCTCCTGCCGCGCGCTTGGCGTGATCCGCGCGGACTGGGCCGCCGACTATTTCCGCTTGCCGCGCCGCCCGTATGCCGATGCGCTGCACGCACTCGCCGACGCGGGCGAGTTGCTGCCGGTGCGCGTGGAAGGCTGGAAACACGACACGTTCGTGCACCGCGACTACGCAACGCTCATCGACGACGCGGCGAGCGGCACGCTCGCCTCCACCGTCACGACCCTGCTCTCGCCATTCGATCCGGTGATATGGGACCGCAAGCGGGCGCTCGCGCTATTCGATTTCGACTATGCGATTGAATGCTACCTCCCGGCTGCGAAGCGCAAGTACGGTTACTTCGTACTGCCGATCTTGAATCGCGGGCGGCTGATCGGGCGCATCGACGCAAAGGCGCATCGGGCGCAAGCGGTGTTCGAGGTGAAGTCGCTGCATCTGGAGCCCGGCGTGCGAACGAGCGGCCGCCTGGTGGCCGACGTGCGCCGCGCGCTGCAGCGTTGTGCGGACTGGCACGGCACGCCGGAGCTACGCATCGGCGCCGCGCCGGACGGCCTCGCGGCCGCCCTGCTGGCATCGTGATGCGTGCGGCTGCCCGGGTCGGCAAGGCGCGGCCGCACGCGTTGACGGAGCTTAGTGCTCCAGCCTGGCGCGCAACTCGCGCGCCGCTTCCAGCAACCCTTCATAGCCCGAACGCGCGTGCTGCGGCAGGTCAGGATCGCCCACCAGCGCGCCCAGCGTTTCAACGAGGCTGAAGACGAGGCCCTTGGCCGCGCCTGCCGCGATCTTGCCGGACTTCACGCCTTCGTCGACGTGGTTGAGGGCAGCGTTCAGATTCTCCAGATCAGGTCGCGGCGTACCGCTGCCCGGATTTTGAGCGTCCTGCTTTTGCTTGTCTTCGCTCGTCATGATGACCTCGATCTCCCTTGGTGAGCAGTAGTCGAAAGAATCCCGCACGCTTTATTTATATACCGATCGCGTGCGGGCGTCCATCCGAGGACGGACTGCGGGCGGCGCGGCAGAAGACGGCCGGCAACGCCAGGCGCCCTCCCGAATCTTCTCACCTTTGCCGGCTGCGCGCAGACGCCGCGGACGCGACGGCTTGTCGCTCCGTCACACGGAACAACGAAAAATGCCTTGAAATCAGGGCTGAAGTTGGTTTCGCACTATTCATCTGCTGGCGCCGAGTGCTGCTTCACGTGAGCGCCGTGGGTGCGCACCGGCCGCTCCCGCAAACGCTCACCTTTACGCGCCGAGGGGTAGGCTCGTGCCGCTTCGAGTGTGCTTGCCGATCGGCTTTCGCTCACCTGTTTGCTCGTGGATTTTGCTTTTCCCCCTTGTTTTCAAGGCATTTTCTTGCGCAACGGCGTGACACGCGCACATGCATCCGTCGATCATCGGTGCGTCGCCGCCCGCCAGCGCACTCACTCCCGAAAAGCCTCACCTTTGGCTCGAACGCGCCTTGACGCCATTGCCGCGCCTCTCCAGACTGTGCGTGTCCTCACGTCCACCGGTTCCTCCGCCCCATGAGTCACGTCACGCCGTTCATTCCCGATCGTTTTCATCACGCCGCCCAGCACTACCTGATCGGGCGCCCCGCCTATTCGCCGGCCTTGATCCGCCGCGTCGCGCAGCATACGGGTCTCGACGGCTCACAGCGTCTGCTCGATCTCGGCTGCGGTCCCGGCCAGCTTTCGCTCGCGTTCGCCAGTTGGGTGGGGCAGGCCGTCGCCGTCGATCCCGAACCCGCCATGCTCGAAATCGCCGCGCAACTCGGCGCGGGCATTGCGCCGAACATCGAATATCGCCAAGGGAGTTCGTACGATCTCGGCCCCGAGCTGGGCACGTTCCATCTCGCCGTGATCGGCCGTGCGTTTCACTGGATGGACCGCAACGACACGCTCGCGCGCCTCGACACGATGCTCACCCCGCGCGGCGCACTCGCGCTTTTCAACACCGCGCATCTCGACGATCCACAGCGCCCCTGGGCGCGCGAATATCGCGACCTGCTCGACCGTTACGCCGATACGGACCCCGCTCGCGCGCATCGCAAATCGGCGGAGTGGGAAAGCCATCTCGACGTGCTCGCGCGCTCCCCGTTTGCGGCGCTCGAACGCGTCTCGGTGGTGGAGTACCGGCGCGTGAGCGCCGCTCAGTTGAGAGCGCGCCCCCTGTCGATGTCGAGCCTCTCGCGCGAGCGCCTGGGCGATCGCCTCGACGCCCTGCTCGCCGAGATCGACACGCTCGTGGCCGCCCATGCCGAGGCCGACGGCAGCCTCGTGGAGCGCGTCGAATCGACGGCGACGATCGCCACGCGCGCTTTTGCCTGAGCCCGCGCCTGAACGATCCCGCGCGATGCGGTATCGTATGTGGATGCCAATGTGATCAGCCACCGGGAAACACGATGAGCTACGCAACGAACGCGCCCGCGCGCAAGGAAATCGACTCGCTCGGCGGGCCCGCCGTCATCGAGTTCGGCACCGACTGGTGCGGCTATTGCCAGGGCGCGCAGCCGCTGATCGGCGCGGCCTTCGAGCGCAACCGCCAGGTGCGCCGCCTGAAAGTGGAAGACGGGCCGGGCCGCGCGCTGGGTCGCTCGTTTCGCGTGAAGCTCTGGCCCACGCTCATCTTCCTGCGCGACGGCGTGGAGGTGGCGCGCGTGGTGCGTCCGCAGAACGCCGCCGAACTCGACGAGGCGTTTGCCTCGCTCGGTTGATGGCTCGTATGCGGTCCGACCCGTCTGCGCGGACCGCTCCCGAAAAGTCTCACCGTCAAGCGCCGGCGCGCTTGGGCTCGCGCCGCGCTCACTCCTCCAGCCCGGCGAGCAGATCGTCGATCGCGCGATACACGCGTTCGACCACCTCCGGCCCCACCTGCGCTTCCAGCGCCTTGTAGCGCGCCTCCAGATCCTTCGAAATCGCCCTCACGAGCTGATGGCTCTTCTTCGTGAGCGAGACGAGCACGCGTCGCTGGTCGTCGGCGAAACGCTCCTTCGTCACGAGGCCGAGCGTCTCCATGCGCGCGAGCACGCCCGCCATGCTCGGGCTGGAAATCGTGCAGAGATCGGATATCTGCCGTGGCTCGAGCGGGCCGCTTTCGTTGAGCGCGCGTATCACGCGCCACTGCTGCTCGGTCAGACCGTGCGACGTAATGAGCGGGCGAAAGCGTTCCATCATCTTTTCGCGCGCGCGCAGCAGCAGCATGGGCAGGTTGCGGTGCGCAACGCGAGTGGTCGGACGCGAAGTATCGGACATGGCGGTTTCGGCTAAGCGAGGATTGGGTCGCCCCTGGTTCTGCCATCGGCTTGGGCGACGGTTCGGGCAAAGGATTTGGCAAAAGCGTGCCCCAGGGGAAACCCGCGAAATTCTCATCGATGATTGACGACGGATGATAGCAAGCGCAATATCGCTAACATATTAGTGTTTTCGGTAGGTCAATCCAAGCCATGTTTTCCGTTGCCGATCATCTGCTGCACGTCGAAGGCGAGGCCTTGCCGCGCGACGTGAGCGCCGCCGCGGTGCGCACGCTGCTCGCCACGGGCACGGCATGCCGCGCGCCGGTGAGCGGCGCCGTCTACGGCACGCTGCTCAACGACCGCCATGCGCTCGAAGCGCTGGGCGACGCCGTCAACGCGCCCCCTTACAAAGCGCCGCCGAGTGCGCCCATCCTCTACCTCAAGCCGCGCAATACGCTCGCGGGGCACCGCGCGCGCGTAGCCGTGCCGGGCAGAGAGGGCTTGCAGGTGGGCGCGTCGCTCGGCATCGTGATCGGCCGCACGGCCACACGCGTCGCGGCGCATGAAGCGTTCGACTACATCGCGGGTTATACGCTCGTAGCCGATATCAGCGTGCCGCACGCCAGCGTCTATCGTCCCTCGGTCCGCTTTCGCGCTCGCGACAATTTCTGCGTGATCGGTCCGGCGGTGGTGGCGCGCCGTCATGTGGCCAATCCCGATCAGCTCGCCATCGCGGTCAACGTGGAAGGCCGGCCCGCGTCCGGCGCCACGACGGCCAGCTGCGTGCGCGGCGTCGCCCAACTGCTCGCCGACGTCACCGATTTCATGACGCTCGCCCCCGGCGACGTCATCACGCTCGGCGTGCCGCACGGCGCGCCCGTGGTGCAGGCCGGCGAGCGCGCAACGCTCTCGATCGGCGACTGGGCGCCACTCGAAATCGAATTCGTCGCGGCAGGCGCGGCGCAGGGAGCACGAGCATGATGCGCGGACGCGTTGCCTACGCAGGCGCAATACACGAAGCCACGCCCGCAGGTGGCCGCGTGCGGCTCGCCGACGGCCGCGTGCGCGAAGAGCATGAGGTCGTGTGGCTCGCGCCGTTCGAGCCCGGCACGATCTTCGCCCTCGGCCTCAATTACGCCGAGCATGCAAAGGAACTGCAGTTCTCGAAGCAGGAAGAGCCGCTCGTGTTCCTCAAGGGGCCGGGCAGCGTGATCGGCCATCGCGGCACCACGCGCCGCCCGGCCGGCGTCACGTTCATGCACTACGAGTGCGAGCTTGCCGTCGTGATCGGCCGCACCGCGCAGAACGTGCGGCGCGAGGACGCCATGCAATATGTGGCGGGCTACACGATCGCAAACGACTACGCCATTCGCGACTATCTCGAGAACTACTACCGCCCCAACCTGCGCGTGAAGAACCGCGACGGCGGCACCGTGCTTGGCCCCTGGTTCGTCGACGCCGCCGATATCGCGGACGTCGACGCGCTCGGCCTGCGCACGTACGTGAACGGCGAACTCAAGCAGGACGGCAACACGCGCGATTTCGTCACCGGCATCGCCGAACTCATCGAGTATTTGAGTGGCTTCATGACGCTCGCCCCCGGCGACGTCATCCTGACGGGCACGCCCGAAGGCGTCGTCAACGTGAACGCCGGCGACGAAGTGGTGTGCGAGATCGATGGCCTGGGCCGACTCGTCAACACCATCGCAAGCGACGCCGATTACGGGCGCTGATCCGCTAACCCACCGAACCGCATCGCACTGAATCGAATCGAGGACAAGTTAGACATGCGAATCGAACATCTCATCAACGGCCGCGCGCATGCTGGGCGTGACTACTTCGAAACCGTGAACCCTGCCAACCAGGACGTGCTCGCGGAAGTGGCGCGCGGCGGCGCCGAGGAAGTCGATCTTGCGGTGCGCGCCGCCAAAGAGGCATTTCCCGCCTGGGCCGCGAAACCGGCCGCCGAGCGCGCGAAGGTCATCCGCAAGCTCGGCGAGCTGATCGCGAAGAACGTGCCGGAAATCGCGCAGACCGAAACGAAGGACACCGGGCAGACCATTTCGCAAACGGGCAAGCAGCTCGTGCCGCGCGCCGCCGACAACTTCAGCTACTTCGCCGAAGTCTGCACGGCCGTGGACGGCCATACCTATCCCACGCCCACGCACCTGAACTACACGCTGTTTCATCCGGTGGGCGTGTGTGCGCTCATCTCGCCCTGGAACGTGCCGTTCATGACCGCCACATGGAAGGTCGCGCCCTGCCTCGCGTTCGGCAACACCGCCGTGCTGAAGATGAGCGAGCTTTCGCCGCTCACGGCCTCGATGCTCGGCCAGCTCGCGCTGGACGCGGGCATTCCGGCCGGCGTGCTCAATATCGTGCACGGCTATGGCAAGGAAGCGGGCGAGCCGCTCGTCACCCACCCCGACGTGCGCGCGGTTTCGTTCACGGGATCGACCGCCACGGGCAACCGCATCGTGCAGGCGGCGGGCCTCAAGAAGTTCTCGATGGAGCTGGGCGGCAAGTCGCCGTTCGTGATTTTCGACGACGCCGATTTCGAGCGTGCGCTCGACGCCGCCGTGTTCATGATCTTCTCGAACAACGGCGAGCGCTGCACGGCCGGCTCG
>DATBXG010000818.1:0-2851 GCA_036514415.1 Paraburkholderia sp. | reverse complement strand
GGCCGGTTTCGTCTCTCAGGTTCTACCGCCCCGTCCGCACACTGGCGCGGGGGGCATCTACCTCACTGCTGGCGTACCCAGGTCTGCGAACGGCCGAGCAGTGCAATGCCCAGATAGCCGCGCACGACGAGCTTCTGGCCGCCGTCTTCGGTGTGCATCTTGCAGCGGTACACCTTGCCGTTCTCCGGGTCGAGGATGTGGCCGTCGTCCCAGCCGTCGCCGGTCTTCTTCATGCTGTCGATGATCGTCATGCCAAGGATCGGTTGATCCTTGCGCGAATCGGTGCACGCCGTGCAGCGCCGGTCGGGTTGATCATTGGCGCCGAGTCCCTTGATGACTTTGCCGCTGAGATCGCCGTTCGCATCCGCGCTGATCTGCACGAGCGCCTTCGGCTGGCCGGTGTGGTCGTCGATGGTCTGCCATACGCCGACGGGCGTATCGGCCTGCGCATGCGCGGCGAGGGCGCCGCACAGCAGCAGGCTCGCGAGCGCGACTTGGCGCGTGACGCGATCGATGAATCGGTTCATGTCTTCCTCCACTGATCTTGTTTGTGATGGCGATGCGATCCGCGCGGCGCGCGTGGGCACTGCACGGTCAGGCGAGGATACTGGAAAGGCCCGTGCGCGTTTGAGAGAAGGAACTCTAGTTTCACCGCACACGGTGTGCCACATCGGTACGGCGCTAGGTGAACGCGGAGTCCACACGTGGGGCTGCGTGAGACGCTCTCGATCGATGCGTCCGGGCGCGCCTTCGTGAGTCGCAAGACGGTCGTGTCGCAGGCGATTCGGGGGCAGTGGGAGACGGCGCGGCGCTCGCGTGGCCGTGCACCAAACGGCATATCGCCGGGCGCAGCCGCCTCCCGTGCGCACTGGACCAAAACGGCTGGCGACGCAAGGACACCGCGCAATTCCTAAGAATTTCTCGCCAAGCGTTGTGGGAAAAGATACGTAATCGGTAAATTTTTTATGAGCAGCCCGAAAACCGTGAAAGTGAGTAATAATTGTGCCGATTTGTAAAAATTAGAACTGTTCAAAGCAGGTACTACATGGACTACAAGTGGAGAGTTCGTCGCACCGCCCTGGCGGTGCTGGTTTTGATCGGGGGAATCGGTACGGGCTGCGCACAGACGCCGCCTGACAATTCAGCAGCAGCGGCGCCCGTAGCACAGACCACCGCCGCACCCGCCGTGCAGGACGACCAGGCCGCGGCGCCCGCGCAGCCGCTGGCGGCGAGCCAGCCGGTCGCGCTCACGCCTGAAGAGGCGACGCAGAACGCAGCGGGCAACGTCGCCGAGTTGCAGCAGATGCTGCGCGGCACGGAGCTCAGCGAACTGCGCACGACCTATAACGGCTCGTACGGTGCAAGCCTGCTGTTCTACGGCAAGGAAATGACGTATTACGTCACGCTGTTCCAGAACAAGACGTTCTGGCGCGTGATCAAGACGAGCGACGAGACTCGTGCGGAAGCGATCTACCGCGACTTCGCGCAAAAGTCGGCGCAGCTCGCGGAAGTGGAAATCCGCCGCACGCGCCTTGAGGCGCAGAAGGCGTTCACGAACCGCATGATCGCGCTCACGCAGGAGCACGCGAACCGGCTCCAGGCGGATCTGGCCATTGCGCGCGAGCAGCAGGCGCTCGTCGCAGACCAGCAGAAGCAGGGGCGCGACCAGGCGAGCGCGTTGCAGGCGCAGAAGACCGCGGCACAGGCGCAACTGCGCACGGTGCAGCGCCAGGTGCGCGAGCTGCAGCAACAGGTGGAAGGCGGCCTGCCGATCCGCTGATCGGGCGGGTGCCGGCGCGCGTGATGTGCCTGTCGCAAGCAAAAGGCGGAGCGTCCTGGACACTCCGCCTTTTTTGATCGCGTAAAGCGGGAAGGGCAGGAACGCGGATGGCACGCGTTCAGTGCTTGCCGTGACGATGTGCGTCGCGGTGCTTGTGGCTTTCGCCTGCGGGCTGTGTCTTCCTGGATTGCGAGGCGGCAGGCGAAGGGTCCACGGCGATAGGATCGCTCGCCGGGAAGGTTTCCTCGAGGGCTTCGTCGAGTGGGTCGTCCTGCGAGGATGGCGGCGTTTTCGGCTTGGATGCGCTCATGGCGGTCTCCGTGGCGAGGTGCGTCATTCAGAATAACGCAAAGGCGAAGACCATGGCCGCTAAGCAGTCTTGGGGCGCGGCGCGCGCAATGAAGCGGGCGCGCCAAGGCGCGCCCGTACTGTACTGGAGGGCAAGGAGGCCGGCTTGCCGCGTGGCAGGCACGCCCGGCACAGCGGCTTAGCTGTTGCCCGTGCCTTCGCCGCCGTTGCCGCCGTTGTTCACCGCGCCGTACAGGCGGCGGCGGCGCGTGACGACGACCGGGCCGTCCTGCGACGGGCGCTCGTTGCCGGACGGCGCACCGGAGGACGGCGCCAACCCGTTCTCGCGCGGCTCGCGGGATTCACGCGGCTCTCTCGGTTCGCGCTGACCATGACCGCCGTGGCTACCGTGCGGGCCGCGGGTCGTGTGCTCGCCGTGCGAACTGCGGGCGCCGCCCGGGCGCGGCCCCGGACGGGTGCCGGTGTCGAGCTGGATGGTCGAGATGGCGCGCTTGTAGATGCCTTGCAGGCCGACGGGCGTGCGCAGCATCACCAGGTACTGATCGAACGACTCGATGCATCCGGTCAGGCGAATGCCGTTGACCAGATAGATTTCGACGCGCTTTCTTTCCTTGCGCGCGGCGTTCATGAAGTCGTTTTGCGGGTGCGATTCTGCGGAAGGCATGGACTAGATTTGGCCAGGCGGCGCAATGCCGCAATCAGTTGGAAACGTTTGCTCGCCGCGATTCTACCTTGTGTCGGCGAAGCGCGCGTGCGGGGAAG
>DATBXG010000817.1:0-8522 GCA_036514415.1 Paraburkholderia sp. | reverse complement strand
GAATGTCGAATCACACATCGAAGCACGCATTGACGCACTCCTTCAAGCCACGTCGCCTCCCGCCGCTGAATGCGCTCCGTGCGTTCGACGCATCTGCCAGGCACCTCAATTTTCGCCTCGCGTCCGAGGAACTTGGCGTGACGCAGGGTGCGGTCGCACAGCAGGTGCGGCTCCTGGAGGAGGCCCTCAATTTGCCCCTTTTTGAAAGGCTGCCGCGGGGTCTTGCTCTCACGACCGAGGGGCATACGTACTTCGCTGCGATTCAACGGGCGCTTACGATTGTCTCCGACGCGACCGAGGCACTGAATCGGCGTTCGACGTCCCTCACGATCAGCACGACACCGTCGTTCGCCTCGAAATGGCTAATACCCAGGCTAGCAGAGCTTGGGGAGGCGTACCCGGAAATCGACGTCCGGATTATTGCCGATGCCGCCTTGTGCAATTTCAAGTCCGATGGCGTGGATATCGCGGTTCGGCTTGGCAAGCCACCGTTTGCGAGGGGCCTCGTGAGCGATCTGCTGTTCCCGTTGGATGTGTTCGCCGTTGCGAGCCCGCGGTTGCTCAAGCCGGATTTCCCGGTCCGTGCGATTTCCGATCTGGAAAACTACGTGCTGCTCCACGATTCTCACGACCTCTGGCCGGAGTTCTTCAACGCCCTGGGCTGCACGAACACGATCGCCCCGTTGAAGGGACCGCGATTCAGCCAGTCATCGCTCGCCATCGACGCCGCTATCGCAGGTCACGGCGTTGCGCTCACGAGCGAGCATCTCGTCGAACGCGATATCGCCGCCGGCCGGCTGCAGCGATTGTTCGACTTCTCCTTGCCGCTGTCACTTGGCTATTACGTCGTCCTTCCGCAAGCCAGCGTTCGACGGGAGACGAGCCAGCAGCTTCGCACCTGGCTGCTGGCGCAGTTCAATTCCCTTTCGAAAGCGACCACGGTCGCCCGTTGAAGCAGACGCTCCCGGTCAGCAAGTTCCACGCCAACACGCGCCAGCACCCATTACGGCGCGACGCCTCGCAGCGAGCCACGGTGCGCACGCATTCATCGTTCAATCACCGTGCCGGTGCATAATGGTCGAACGGCCGATGCAGTCGATGACTATCCGTCAAGGAGTCCGTCATGCTAGCGAGGAACGAAGAATTCGTTGCCCATCTGCTCTCCGACGTCGTGGAATTTGCGCGGGTGCGCTTGCCTGAGCCTACATTCCGGATCGTCGAGCCTTTCCTGCGGCACTACTACGATTTCGCCGACGCCGAAGATCTGCGCAGCCGCAGCATCGCCGACCTCTACGGCGCCGCCATGGCGCACTGGCGAACCGCACAGCGCTTCGTGCCGGGCAGCGAGCGCATGCAGGTCTACAACCCGATTCTCGAACAGCACGGCTGGCATTCGGACCACACGGTCGTCGAAATCGTCAACGACGACATGCCGTTTCTCGTCGACTCGGTTTCCATGGCCATCAACCGGTTGGGGCTCGCGCTGCATTCGGCGTTGCACCCCGTATTCCGGATCTGGCGCGGCAAGGACGGCGCGATCGAGCGCGTGGACGAGGGCGGCGCCAGCACCGGTGACGGTCAATCGCAGCTGGCATCGTTCATCCATTTCGAAGTGGACCGCTGCGGCGACGCAGCAAAACTCGACGCATTGCGCAGTGACATCGCCAAGGTGCTTGGCGACGTGCGGGCATCCGTAGAAGACTGGCCGAAATTACTCGAGGTCGCTCGCACCACCATCAAGACGATGAAAGCGCGCGAGGCGACTGCCGAAGACATCGAAGCACGCGCATTCGTCGAATGGATGGTCGCCGACCATTTCACGTTCCTCGGCCAGCGCGACTACGCGATGGTTTCGCACGACGGCGGCTACGCCCTGCGCGGCGTGGAGGGCTCGGGCCTCGGTATTCTGCGTGAATCGCTGCGCGCGCCCGGTACGCCCGACGTCACGCCGCTGCCGCCCGCTGCCGAAGAAATCATCAGCAGCGCATGGCCCATATTCCTGACGAAAGCCAACTCGCGCGCCACGGTCCATCGCCCAGGCTACCTCGACTACGTGGGCGTGAAACTCGTCGGGGCGGACGGCAAGGTGTGCGGAGAACGCCGCTTCGTGGGCCTGTACACATCGACGGCCTATATGGGGGTGTCCACCGCCGAAATCCCGATTGTGCGGCGCAAATGCGCGAATATCGTGCGGCGCGTGGGCTTTCTGCCGAAAGGTCATCTCGGCAAAACGCTGGTGACCGTGCTGGAGACGTATCCGCGCGACGAGCTGTTCCAGGCGAGCGAGGACGAACTCTATGAAACCGCGCTCGGCGTGCTGCGCTTGCAGGAACACCAGCGCACGCGGCTATTCGTGCGGCGCGACCGCTTCAACCGTTTCGTTTCGTGCCTCGTGTACGTGTCGCGCGACAAGTACAACACCGATTTGCGGCGGCGCGTTGCGAATCTGCTCGTGGAGGCGTTCAACGGCGTTTCCGTCGAGTTCACGCCGCTGCTTTCGGAGTCGCCCATCGCGCGCATTCACTTCGTCGTGCACGCCGAACCCGGCACGATGCCCGAAGTCGACACGCGCGAACTGGAGGCGCGGCTCGTGCAGGTCACGCGCCGCTGGCAAGACGATCTGGCCGATGCACTGCTCGACGCGTTCGGCGAAGAGCAGGGCACGCGTCTCCTGCACCGCTATGCCGATTCGTTTCCGGCCGGCTATCGCGACGACTATCCGGCGCGCACGGCGGTCCGTGACATCGAGCTGATCGAAAGCGTGCAGGGAACGCCGCGCATCGCCATGAATCTGTACCGGCCCATCGAGGCGGGGCCGCGCACGTTCCGCTTCAAGGTCTATTGCACAGGCGAGGCCATCGCACTCTCACGCAGCCTGCCGATGCTCGAACACCTCGGCGTGCGCGTGGACGAAGAGCGGCCCTACGTGATCGAGGCGCCGTCTTGCGCGCCCGCGTGGGTCCACGATTTCGGCCTCGAAGTCGCGGACGACGCCGAATTCGACATCGAACGCGTGAAGGGCCTGTTCGAAGACGCATTCGAAAGCGTGTGGAACGCCCGCATCGAGAACGACGATTTCAACCGGCTCGTGCTGCGCGCCTACCTGAGCGCGCGTGAAGTCACGATCCTGCGCGCCTATGCCAAGTATCTGCGCCAGGTGGGCTCGACCTTCAGCGACGCCTATATCGAACGCGCGCTGACCGGCAATCCCGCGATCGCACGCCAGTTCGTCGAACTGTTCGTACACCGGTTCGATCCGCGCGATTCCGCGGCGCGAGAGGAGCGCACGGCGCTCATGCTCAAGGCCATTGAAAGCGCGCTCGACCAGGTGCCCAATCTCGACGAAGACCGCATTCTCCGGCAGTTCCTCGGCGTGATCCAGGCAACGGTGCGCACGAACTATTTCCGCCGCGAAGAAAATGGCGCAGAGCGGCCCGCACTATCGTTCAAGTTCGATCCGTCCAAAGTGCCGGGCCTGCCCGAACCCAAGCCGATGTTCGAGATCTGGGTCTACTCGCCGCGGGTGGAGGGCGTGCATTTGCGCGGCGGCCGCGTCGCGCGCGGCGGCCTGCGCTGGTCGGACCGGCGCGAGGACTTCCGCACCGAAGTGCTCGGCCTCATGAAGGCGCAGATGGTGAAGAACGTCGTGATCGTGCCCGTGGGATCGAAAGGCGGCTTCGTCGTGAAGAATCCGCCGCCGGCGAGCGATCGCGAGGCGTGGATGCGCGAGGGCGTGGCGTGTTATCAAACTTTCCTGCGCGGCCTGCTCGATCTCACCGACAACCTCGTGAACAACGCCATCGTGCCGCCGCCCGACGTCGTGCGCCATGACCCCGACGATCCGTATCTCGTCGTGGCCGCCGACAAGGGCACGGCCACGTTCTCCGACTACGCGAACGCGATTTCCGCAGAGTACGGCTTCTGGCTCGACGACGCCTTCGCCTCGGGCGGCTCCGTGGGCTACGACCACAAGAAGATGGCGATCACGGCGCGCGGCGCGTGGGAATCGGTCAAGCGGCATTTCCGCGAAATGGGCGTCGATACGCAGGCCACCGATTTCACCGTGGTCGGCATCGGCGACATGTCCGGCGACGTGTTCGGCAACGGCATGCTGCTCTCGCCGCATATCAAGCTCGTTGCGGCCTTCGATCACCGGCATATCTTTCTCGATCCCAATCCCGATGCCGCCGTGAGCCTCGCCGAACGCACGCGGCTCTTCGCGCTCGAACGCTCCAGCTGGGCCGACTACGATTCAGCCACGATTTCAACGGGCGGCGGCGTGTTCGCGCGCACCATGAAGACGATCCCGCTTTCTGCCGCGGTGCAGAAGGCGCTCGGCATCGAGGCCGCGACGCTCACGCCAACCGAGTTGATCCGCGCGATCCTGCTTGCGAACGTCGATCTGCTCTACAACGGCGGCATCGGCACTTACGTGAAAGCCGCGCGCGAGACCAATGCGCAGGTCGGAGACCGCGCCAACGACGCAGTGCGCGTGAACGGCTCCGAGCTGCGTTGCAAGGTGGTGGGCGAAGGCGGCAATCTCGGCGTGACGCAGCTCGGACGCATCGAGTTCGCGCAGCACGGCGGCCACATCAACACGGACGCGATCGACAACTCGGCCGGCGTGGATTGTTCGGATCACGAAGTGAACATCAAGATCCTGCTCGGACTCGTGGTGGCCGACGGCGAGATGACGACGAAGCAGCGCAACGCCTTGCTTGCGGAGATGACCGACGAAGTCGGACTGCTCGTGCTGAGCGACAACTATTACCAGACGCAGGCGCTTTCGATCGCGGGCCGCTACGCAGTGGACCTGCTCGATGCCGAAGCGCGCATGATGCGCTGGCTCGAACGCGCGGGACGGCTCAACCGGCGCATCGAATTCCTGCCGACCGACGACGAAATCGCCGAACGACAGGCCGCGAAACTCGGCCTCACGTCACCCGAGCGCGCCGTGCTGCTCGCGTACAGCAAGATGTGGCTGTACGACACGTTGCTCGACTCGGCGGTGCCGGAAGACCCGCTCGTCGCGGATCTGCTGATCGACTATTTTCCGCAGCCGCTGCAGCAGCGCTTCAACGAGCCGATGCATCGGCATCCGCTGCGCCGCGAGATCCTGGCGACACATCTGACGAACGCGCTCGTGAACCGGGTGGGCAGCGCATTCGTGCACCGTCTGATGGAAGAAACCGACGCGCAGCCGGGCGAAATCGTGCGCGCCTGCATCATGGCGCGAGACGTGTTCGATCTGAACGCCATCTGGCGCGCCATCGACGCGCTCGACAACCGCGTGCCCGACGACGTGCAGGCCCGCATGTTCGTCGACATTGCCCGGCTGCTCGAACGCGCGGCGCTGTGGTTCCTGCGGCATCTGCAGGCGGCCGCAGTGGGTGGAGACGGCGTGAGCACGCTGCTGGCGCGTTGCCGGGACGCCGCGCAGCGCCTCGCGCCGCAGTTGCCGGCGCTGTTGCCCGAAGCGGATCTCGAAGCGCTTTCCGCGCGTCAGGCCGAGCTCGTGAAGGCGGGCGTGGAAAACGCGCTTGCGCTGCGCGTGGCGAGCGGCGACATTTCGGTAGCACTGCTCGACATCGCCGACGTGGCGGCCGCGTGCGACCGTCCGCTGGAGCGCGTTGCGGCGGCATACTTCGCATTGGGCACGCGGCTCAATTACGGCTGGATCGGCGAGCGCGCAGCAACCTTGCCGACGCCAACGCACTGGGACACCATGGCGCGTGCGGCCGCGCTCGCCGAGGTGGCGCACCTCAAGCGCGCGCTCACCACGAGCGTGCTCGCGCAGGCCGGGGATACGGCCGATGCACAAACGCTCGTGGATGCCTGGTGCGCGCAACATGAGGCTGCGCTGGAACGCTATGGACAGTTGCTTGCGGAATTGCGCGCTACGAGCGGCGTGAGTCTTTCCGTGCTGCCCGTGATAGTGAGGGCGATGGCCGCGCTCGAGCGGTCTTGATGATTGGGGCTGCCGCGCAGGCCTGCGCGGCAGTGGCTTCGGCCGATTGGGCCACTTCTCGCGTGATCGCGTGTCTGCGCAACAGGTGCGTTTTATACAAAAAGCATAGAAAAACCAGGGTTTTGCCTCGCTCAATCCGTGCGCCGGGCGCCGTGGTAAACCACTATCGCGCGCAGATTGGTATGCCAGTACTGTCAGGCGGGAAGGCGTTCGCGCATGCCCTTCGTTGCGCTTCGAGGGGACGCCTTTGAAGTGGTCATTTCGCTGGCTTGGCGAGTCCGATCCAGTCCCGCTGTAGCACATCCCGCAAGATTTCCTGCGTCACGCACACCGTATCGGCAGTCCACGACGAGCCGTGTGTGCCGGCAATCGGTAAGTTCAATCCAGCTAAAAGGAGACAACATGCTTTCAGGAATTCAGGTGCTTCGAGCGGCGGCGACCGCGGCATTGGCGCTGTGCGCAGGCGCGGCTTTCGCGCAGGCTTCGATTGTTTCCGGGCCGTCCAGCGATCCCACGTGCATGGTCCCCTGGAAGAGCGAGACGAAGTTCATCAGGTATCCGAAGAAGAGCGGACCCTACCGGATCGCGCTCGTGAACGGCTATATCGCGAACACCTGGCGTATCCAGATGATCAAGACGGCCAAGGCCTATACGGCGCAACCGGCCGTCGCGACCAGGCTCAAGGAATTCAAGGTCGTCTCGACAGGCGAGGACGTGCCGGCGCAGATCTCGGCCGTCAACAACTTCATCGACGCCGGCTATGACGCGGTCATCGTGGACGCGCAGAATCCCTCCTCATTCGGACCGGCGATCCGCCGTGCGAAGAAAGCCGGGGTCGTGCTGATCGCGTTCGACAATACGCTCGACAGCGAAGACGCGATCAACGTCAACGTCGACCAGTACGGGCTCGGCGTGCTGTGGGCCAGGTGGCTCGCGGGCCACCTCCCGAATGGAGGCAAGGTGCTCGAGGTCCGCGGGGTGGCGGGCACGTCGGTCGACACGGACCGCCACAATGGTTTCCAGAAAACGTTGGACGACACCGGCAAGAAGTGGAACATCGTCCAGGTTTACGGCAAGTGGGACGACGGCGTCGCGCAAAAGGCAGCCGCCGACGCGATCGCCGTGCAGGGTCATTTCGATGGCATATCGGCGCAGGGCGGCGACACGGGTGTCGTGCGCGCGATGATCGATGCGAAACATCCGTTCGTGCCGTTCGGCGGCGAGACGGAGAACGGCTTTCGCAAATTCTGCGCGCAGTACGGGAGCCAGGGCCTGAAGTGCACGTCGGCGGGCACCGGTCCCGCGCAGGTGGCCGTGGCGATCAAGACGGCGCTCGCTGCGCTGGACGGCCAGACCATTCCCGTGGAGATCAAGCTGCCGCTCGACGTCACCGACGATTCGAAGCTGAAGGCGGGCGTCAACTATTTCCCGAACGACTCCGACAACTTTTTCGTCGGCAACTCGTTTCCGAGTTGCGGCATCAACTTCTCCGCGCAGGAAATCATGAAGCAGAGCCAGGGCAACCAGTAATCGGCTGAACGCCGGCGACGTGACGGGAGACGAAGCATGCGGCAGGACGAAGAGCGGCCGTTCTTTCAGATGTCCGGCGTGTCGAAAAGCTATGGTGGCGCCGTCGCGCTGGATCACGCGGATCTCACCGTGCGCAGGGGACGCATTCACGCGATCCTCGGCGAGAACGGCGCAGGGAAGTCCACGCTGCTGAAGGTGATGTCCGGCGTCGTGCAGCCGGACGAGGGGACGATGCACTACGACGGCCGGGAAGTCTCGTTCGCGTCGCCCGCCGCGGCGAACGCGGCCGGCATCGTCTGCGTGTATCAGGAGCTGTCGCTGATCCCCGACTTGAGCGTGGCGGACAACATCTTCGCTTCGAATCCGCCGCGCCGCTTCGGCATGATCGACCGCCGGGCCCAGCGCCGCCAGGCCGAGGAAGCGCTCGCCCGCGCGGGTGCGGCCGACATCAATCCGCTCGCGAAAGTGCGCGACCTGCCGCTGTCGCGCCAGCAAATGGTCGAACTCGCGAAGGGGCTGGCGCACGAGCCACGCATCCTGATCCTCGACGAGGCCACGTCGGCGCTGACCGCGGCCGACGTGGCGCGCGTCATCGAGGTGCTCAGGCGCCTGCGCGAAGAGGGGCTCGCGCTGCTCTTCATCTCGCACCGGATGCACGAGGTGAAGGCGCTCGCGGACGAATGCACGGTGTATCGAAATGGCCGTCATGTGATGAGCTTCGAGGCAGGCACGCGCTCGGATAATGAGGTCATCGAAATGATGATCGGGCGGAAGTACCAGCATGTGTTCCCCGACAAACCCGCAGAAAAGGCCGCGCGCCAACCGGTTCTCGCCTGTCATGATCTCGCGTGGAGCGACACGCTGCAGGGAATCAGCTTTTCGCTGAAGCCCGGTGAAATTCTCGGGCTGGGCGGTCTTGACGGGCAAGGGCAGCGCGAACTGCTGCTCGCGCTGTTCGGCGTGCTGCGCGGCTGCTCGGGCAAGATCGAGATCGACGGCAAGGCGGTGTCGATTGGCAGCCCGG
>DATBXG010000816.1:0-2428 GCA_036514415.1 Paraburkholderia sp. | reverse complement strand
ATCGACTGGATGCCGGAGCGCAGTTTCTCTTCGCCGCCTTCCGGGGCTTCGGCGGTGTCGAGGGTGTCGGCGAGATCTTCGGCGTTCGTGGCGTCTGTGGCGCTCGCGCGCGGCGAGGCGGATCGGACGGTTGGCGGCATGGATGCGTTGTGGTGTTCAAGCGTACGGCAACTGAGGGCATACGGCGCGCCCGCTTGGGGTCCGCCGATTCACCATCGTAGAATACATTTCCCTTATCGTCACTCACGTCTGATTCCATGAAACTTGCCACGCTGAAGGACGGCACCCGCGACGGGCAGCTGATCGTCGTTTCCCGCGACCTGCGCAGCGCCGCCATCGCCGACGCGATCGCGCCCACGCTGCAGCGCGTGCTCGACGACTGGCGCTTCTACGCGCCGCAGCTCGCCGAGCTTTATGACGCGCTCAACTACGGGCGCGCCCGCAACGCGTTCAGCTTCGACGCGCGCAACTGCATGGCGCCCCTGCCGCGTGCGTACCAGTGGGCGGACGGCTCGTCCTACGTGAATCACGTCGAGCTCGTGCGCCGCGCGCGCGGCGCCGAGATGCCGGCCGAGTTCTGGACCGACCCGCTCATGTACCAGGGCGGCAGCGACGACTTCATCGGGCCGTGCGACGACATCGTGTGCGCGTCCGAGGCGTTCGGCATCGATTTCGAGGCCGAGGTCGCCGTCGTCACCGGCGACGTGGCGATGGGCGCGAGCCCCGACGAAGCGCTCAGGGCCGTGCGTCTCGTCACGCTCGTCAACGACGTCTCGCTGCGCAATCTCATTCCCGCGGAACTCGCGAAGGGCTTCGGTTTCTTCCAGAGCAAGCCGGCCAGCGCATTCGCGCCGGTCGCGGTCACGCCCGACGAGCTCGGCGAGCACTGGCGCGAAGGGCGCGTGCACCTGCCGCTCGTCGTGCACTGGAACGGCAGGAAGGTCGGCCAGCCCGATGCGGGCACGGACATGGTGTTCCACTTCGGCCAGCTGATCGCCCACGCGGCGAAGACGCGCAACCTGCGCGCGGGCGCGATCGTCGGCTCGGGCACGGTCTCGAACAAGGACGCGAAGCGCGGCTACTGCTGCATCGCCGAGAAGCGCTGCCTCGAGATGATCGAGCACGGCCAGGCGAGCACGGAGTTCATGAAGTTCGGCGACAGCGTGAAGATCGAGATGCTCGACGAAGCGGGCAAGTCGATTTTTGGCGCGATCGATCAGGCGGTGGCGCCGCTTTCGCAATGACACGTGCGGGCTGAAGGGTTTCGCCGGATGCCGCGCGCTGCGCGTGCGGCTACACTGGCGAACGCCCGTTTTCTTCGAGGGAGTCGAGGAGACCAACAGAAGCACAAGCCGCAGAAGCAAGCCGCATCCGAAGCCGTACGCAGAATACGCTCGACAACTGGAGACACAATGAACGCCTCTCGCCCGCGCCGTCTTGCTGCACGTTTTGCCCTCTTTTCCAGCCTCTTTGCGCCGGCGCTCGCGCTCGCGCAGATCAAGATCGGCCTCGTGCTTTCGCTCACCGGTCCCGCCGCTTCGCTCGGCATTCCCGCGCGCGACACCGCCGCCATGTTTCCCGCCGAAATCGCGGGCCAGAAAGTCCAGTACATCGTGCTCGACGATGCCTCCGACACGACCCAGGCCGTGCAGGACACGAAGAAGCTGATCGACGAACAGCATGTCGACGCGATCATCGGCTCCTCGATCACGCCCAACTCGCTTGCGATGCTCGACGTGATCGCGCAGGGCGAGACGCCCACCATCTCGCTCGCTTCGTCGGCGAAGATCATCGAGCCCGTGGACGACAAGCGCCACTGGATGTTCAAGACGCCGCAAACCGACGCGATGATGGCCGGCGCGATCATGGAGCACGCCGCCGCGCACAATGTGAAGACGCTTGCGTATATCGGCCAGGCCGACGCGCTCGGCGAAACCTTCTACGCCGAAATCGCGAAGGCCGCGCAGCAGCGCGGCATCAAGCTCGTCGAAAACGAGCGCTTCAACCGCACCGACCCGAGCGTGACGGGCCAGGTGCTCAAGATCGTCGCGGCGCACCCCGACGCCGTCGTGGTGGGCGCGGCCGGCACGCCCGCCGCGCTGCCGCCGAAGGCACTCAAGGAGCGCGGCTACAAGGGGCTCATCTATCATAACCACGGCGTGGGCAACCGCGACTTCCTGCGCGTGTGCGGCGCGGACTGCAACGGCACCTTCCTGCCCGCGAGCCCGGTACTCGTCGCGGCGCAACTGCCCGAGGACCGCCCGGGCCGCCGCCTTGCGCTCGACTATATTTCGCGCTACGAAGGACGTTACGGCGCGGGCACGGTGTCGGCGTTCGGCGCCTACACGTGGGACGCGGGCCTGTTGCTCGGCAGCGCGATTCCGGTCGCGCTCAAGGCCGCCGCGCCCGGCACGCCCGCGTTTCGCCA
>DATBXG010000815.1:0-5393 GCA_036514415.1 Paraburkholderia sp. | reverse complement strand
GTGTTCGCAAGACAGTCGGCTCAAGCCAACATCATAGGCAGGAAGACAGGTTCGCGCGCGAAGATCGGACGATTCGCCGCTTGATCGGCATCACATTTCGGGATAGTTGATGCGCAGCGATTCAAAACTGGCCTTGCTTTTGCGGGTATTTCGCGACGGATCGTCAGGTCAGCGGGAGAATATGGAGGGAATGGTGAAAGATAACGGCGGTCCGCGCGGACGAAAAACTCCGCAAACGCTTACCGGCCGATCGCGCCCTCGCCGCTCACCGGCAGGTGAATCGGCCGTGTAATCGGCCAGCGAAGCCGGGTGCCCGAATCAGGCCGGCGGCGCCTCTTCGTCGCGCACCAGCATGACCGGACGGTCCGCGATGCGCAGGAACGACTCGGCCACGCTGCCGAGCAACAGACGCTTCATGCCCGAGAGGCCGCGCGTGCCCATCACGACGAGATCCGCGCCTTCCTCGGCGGCGATGCGCGAGATCACCGCGGCAATCTCCTCGCCAACCGAGTCTGCCGCGCGCGTAGTGCCCGCCACCTGTGCCTGCGCGAACACCGTCTTGGCTTCTTCGAGCGCCGCCGTCGCGGCATCGTTTTCGGCCGAGCTGCGCGCCTGCTCCTCGGCGAAACCCGCGCTCACGTCCGCAAGCCGCACCGGATGCCGCACGACACATAGCGCCTCGACAGTGCCGCCGGTCGCCTTCGCGATCTTCACGGCCTCGTCGAGCGCGCGCCGGCCGCTGCGGCTGCCATCCACCGCTACCAGAATCTGCTTGTACATCGTGGACCTCCCGGGCGTCGCCCATGATGCGCAGCATGGCCGCGCGCGGGCCGCGTGAGCGTCGCGCGCGACGGCCTGCCGGCCGTTGCGAGGCGCGCTCCGGCTCCCGGAGCGCGCTATCTAAAAATCTTTGTATCGCATTTGGGTGCGGATGCGCGCACTCGCCAGTGCGACGCGTTGTCGCCAGTCCGTCACCGCAGCGTCAGCTTCGCCATTCCATTCAGTCGGCCGCGCCATGCATCCGGCCGGCGGCGTGCTCATCGCATCGTGAGCACCGCCGCGCCCGTCAGCCGCCCCTCGCGCAAATCGGCCAGCGCCTCATTGGCGCGTGCGAGCGGATACGGCGTAATTTCGATTTCGAGCTTGTGGCGCGCGGCGATCGCCATGAAGGTCGCGCCGTCTTCGCGCGTGAGGTTCGCCACCGACACGATGCGCCGCTCCTCCCACAACCACGCGTAGGGAAACGAGGGAATGTCGCTCATGTGGATGCCGCCGCACACGACCGTGCCACCCTTCGTCAACGCACGCAGCGCGGCGGGCACGAGCGCGCCGACGGGCGCGAACAGCAGCGCCGCGTCCAGCTCCTCGGGCGCGCGTTCGTCGCTGCCGCCGGCCCACGCCGCGCCGAGGCGCCGCGCGAATTGCTGCGCCGCGGTATCGCCGGGACGCGTGAATGCGTAGACCGTGCGCCCCTGGTGACGCGCGACCTGCGCGACGATATGCGCCGCCGCGCCGAAGCCATAGATGCCGATGCGCGGCGCATCGCCCGCCATCGCAAGCGAGCGATAGCCGATGAGCCCCGCGCAGAGCAGCGGCGCGGCTTCGACGTCGCTGTACTGGCGCGGCAGATGAAAGCAGTAGCGGGCGTCGGCGACGGTGCGCGTGGCGTAGCCGCCGTCGATCGTGTAGCCGGTGAAGCCGGGTGCGTCGCAGAGATTCTCGCGCCCGTCTGTGCAAAAGCGGCAATGGCCGCAGGTGTGGCCGAGCCACGGCACGCCCACGCGGTCGCCAGGCGCGAAGCCGGTCACGCCGGCCCCGAGGGCCGCGACCGTGCCGACGATCTCGTGACCGGGAATGACAGGCTTTTTCGGGTGCTCGAGATCGCCGTCCACGACGTGCAGATCGGTGCGGCACACGCCGCACGCGCGGACGTCGATCAGCAGTTCGCCCTCACCCGGCGCCGGGTCGGGTAAATCGGCTTCACGCAGCCGCGGATTCTCGCCGTCGAACACCATTGCCCGCATTGCCATCCTCCTCGCCTGAGTCCGCCGTCACTCCGCGTCGACCTTCATGAAACCATGTTAGGCGGTCGGACGGCTCATCGCGCGCCGCGTACCCACTTCACAGCCGCTTCACAGCGAATTCGGGGCAGATTCAGCACCGAGGTGGTCGCGCTCGGGCCAGATCAGGTCGAATCAGGCCGAGACTGGTTTCGAGCGCCCGAACACGCGCGCGAACGCCGCGACGAACGCATCGAGGCGCTTCGAGTCGAGACAGTCGATGCCGGCCGCGCCCACGCGGCCGTTGCCGCCGGGGAAGGCGCGGCAGAGTTCGTCCGCCCCGCGCGGATCGGTGAGCGGCGCGCGCACGCTCACCGCGTAGTTGCCGTCGGGGTTCACGCTCAGCACCGCGTGCGCGCGCGAAGGCTCCTCGTTCGCGAGCACGTTGGCGAACACGCCGCGCACGCGCCGCGCCCAAGGCTCGTCGGGCAGCACGCACACGCTGCCGTACTGCAGTGCAATGAGCGGCGCAATGGCCTGGGCCAGCTCGAGATCGTCGTGACGGCAACGGGCAAGCTGTCCCACGATGGGCTCCGCCGCGATGAAATCGAACGGGCTCGCGTAAGGCTTCATCGCAACGTACAGATCGAGCGGCGCGATCACGAGGTCTTCGACGCAGTCGCCGTAGGCGTTGTAGTTGATCGACTCGCCGAGCTCGCGCAGCTGCCCGGCCTGCGCGGCGTCGAGCCCGGCCTGCTGCGCGAGGGCGCGCGCCGTATCCGGCAGGTTGTCGCCCCACGCGGCGGCGATCGCCCACGGCCGGTAGCGGCCAGCGAGATGCCGGTCGACGAGCACGCTCGTGCAGACCTGCGCCGTGGTGTCGATATGCGCGACGAGATTCGTGCACATGGGCAGGTCACCCGCGTGGTGATGGTCGAAGTACTCGACCGCGACGCCCTTGGCGAGCAGCGCCGTGAGCGCCGCGCGGTTCACGTCGAACGAGATGTCGAGCACCGTAAGCGAGTCGCCGGGCTGGGCGGGCACGCGCTCGACGAGCGCGATGTCGCGCTTCGCGCCGGTGATGAGTGTCGCTTCGCGCGGCCGTGCGAGCCGCAGTTGATGCAGTGCGCAGATGCCGTCCGCGTCGCCGTTGAATACGTCGAAATGCGCCATGTCTCCGAGATTCCCGATAGGTTGAACTTGAGAGTATCGCGCAGCCTCGCCGGATCGCACAAACCGTGCAATATCCCGATGCCCGCGCAGGCCGTTTCGATCAAGACGGCACCATGCCGCGCAACGGACTTCCAGAACACGCTCGCGTGTATGCTCGTCCGTGCGTCGCATTCCTGCGGCCCCCGGAGTCCCACGCATTTCACGCCGATGTCCGACACCTCGACCTCACGTCACGTCCTCAACCGTCAGCGCGCGGCGCGCCGCCACGGCCGACTCGTGGACGCCGCGCTATCGCGCGCCTCGACCTACGCACATCCGGCCGGATGCGTCGTGCGCATCGAAACGCATATCTCCGTGGTGTATCTCGCCGGGCGGTATGCGTACAAGATCATGAAGCCTGTCGATTTCGGCTTCGTCAATTTTGTCCATCTCGATTCCCGACGCCGATGCTGCGAGGCTGAGATTCGTCTGAATGCGCCGTTCGCGGGATCGATCTATTGCGACGTAGGCGAGCTTTCTTTTGATGGACGGCGTTGCCGGCTCGGGCGTGGCGTGCGCAAACGCGCGCGTGCTCCCCTACGCGAGAACGTAGCGGTCATCGACTACGCGGTCCGCATGCGCCGCTTCGACCAGCGCCTGTTGTTTTCGAACCTGCTCTCGAACGGCGAACTGGGCGCCGCCGACATCGATGCGGCCGCAACGAAACTCGCCGGTAACCATCGGCATGCGCGCCGGGCCGGCAGCGGGCCGCTGGCGCCCGCGGCACGGCTTGGCTCTGCGGCGCTGCTGCGTGAACAGGTGCTGGCGGCGCTAGCGCCTCTCGAAGCGGACCCGCGCACGGCCCAGGCCGTGGGCAGCGCCGCGTTGCGCGCGACTTGCGAAAGCGAACTCGCGAGGCTTGCGCGGCACCTCGACGCACGCCGCGCGCACGGCTATGTGCGCGCCTGCCACGGCGATCTCCATCTCGACAATATCGTGCGACGCGGCCAGCACGCATTGATGTTCGACTGCATCGAGTTCAGCGACGAGTTGCGCTGGATCGACGTGACCTGCGATCTCGCGTTCCTGCTGATGGATCTGCGCGCGCACGGCGACGAAGCGCACGCGCACCGGTTGCTCAATCGCTACCTCGAAGCAACGGGCGATTTCGCGGGACTCGCGGCGCTGCGCCTCTACGTCGCCTATCGCGCGCTGGTGCGCGCACGGGTGGCGCTGCTCAAGGCGGGGCCGCCTGAAAGATCCGACGCGTCCGCGACCGGAAGCGGCATCTCGCCCTACCTCACGCTGGCGGCAAGCGAGGCGCGCGACATGCGCGAGCGTGCGCCGTGGCTTCTGTTGTGCCACGGTTTTTCAGGCTCGGGAAAATCGGTCGCGAGCCGTGCGCTCGCCGACATGAGCGGGGCGATCCGCGTATCGAGCGATCTCGAGCGCAAGCGCCGCGAGCCATTCGCCGCGCCCTCGCTCGACGCACTACCCGCAAGCGCCTACACGCAAGCGGCGCTCGACGCGCACTACGAATGCCTCGTCGCGCATGTGCGCGACGTGCTGAACGCCGGCTATACCGCACTCGTCGACGCGACGTTTCTCAAGGCCGCGCATCGTGCGCGCTTCGCGGCGCTCGCGCGCGAGTTGAACCGGCCGATGCTGATCCTGAACTTCCACGCGCCGCAAGGGCGGCTTGCCGAGCGCGTGAATGCCCGTGCGCGCGGGCCGCGGGACGCTTCCGACGCGGGCGCTGAAGTGCTCGCCGCACAAATCGCGCAAGCGGATGCGCTCGACGCGCAAGAACGGCAGCGCACCATCGATCTCGATACCGACGTGGCAATCGAGGCGTTCTCGCACGAGCAATGGTGGGCGCCGCTGTTCGGGCGCCTGCACGCGGAGGGTGGGAAGATTTGACGCTCCGGCGGACTCGTGATGCGCCGCCGAAGCCCAGCAGCCTGCCCGCTCAACGCTCCACGAACGGCCGCACGAGCGGCCAGCGCAGCGTGGAGGCGACCGGAAAGCGCGGCCTGCGGCCAACGGGCGCGCGCCACGACCGCATGCGCGCAGAGATGGCCGTGCACAGCACGAGCCCTTCCTCGCCGTACAGACGTTCCATGGCGTGATGGACGAGGCCGGCGTCGAACCACAGCTTGAAACGGCGGTGGCAGGTGCGGAAGTCGGGATAGCACTCGGGCATCTTCGACCAGGCCGAACCGGTCGCCAGCACCCAGAGGA
>DATBXG010000814.1:0-2375 GCA_036514415.1 Paraburkholderia sp. | reverse complement strand
TTCGAAGCCAGCCTTGATCAGGTCGACCGTACCGCCGCACAGCACGGCTTGTTCGCCGAACAGGTCGGTTTCGGTTTCTTCGCGGAAGTTCGTTTCGATGATGCCGGCACGGCCGCCGCCGTTCGCTGCTGCGTACGACAGGGCGATGTCACGCGCTGCGCCCGACTTGTCCTGGTGGACAGCGATCAGGTGGGGCACGCCGCCGCCTTGCGAGTAGGTGCCGCGAACCGTGTGGCCCGGCGCCTTCGGCGCGATCATGATGACGTCGAGATCGGCGCGCGGGATCACCTGGCCGTAGTGGACGTTGAAGCCGTGCGCGAACGCGAGCGCGGCGCCGTTCTTGATGTTCGCGTGAACTTCCTTCGCGTACACGTCGGCGATCTGCTCGTCGGGCAGCAGCATCATGACGACGTCGGCGTTCTTCACCGCTTCGGCCACTTCCTTGACCTGGAGGCCGGCGTTCTCAGCCTTGCCCCACGATGCGCCGTTCTTGCGCAGGCCAACCGTGACGTTCACGCCGCTGTCCTTCAGGTTCAGCGCGTGTGCGTGGCCTTGCGAGCCGTAACCGATGATCGTGACCTGCTTGCCCTTGATGAGGGAGAGATCGGCGTCCTTGTCGTAGAAAACTTTCATGTTGGTTCCTTGGCGAGAGTCTGGTGAATTTCGGTACTGCTGTTAGCTTTTGCTGCACCGGATGCCGCGTCTCGTGACAGCCGCATCCGGTCAAGTTCCGGTGCAAGATCGACTGTGGTCGGGTCACACCTTCAGAATGCGCTCTCCGCGCCCGATGCCCGAGCTGCCCGTACGGACGGTTTCGAGAATCGCGGTGGCGTCGAGCGCCTCGATGAACGCGTCGAGCTTGTCGCTCGCACCCGTCAGTTCGATCGTGTAGGTCTTTTCGGTGACGTCGATGATGCGGCCGCGGAAAATATCCGCCATCCGCTTCATCTCCTCACGTTCCTTGCCGACTGCCCTTACCTTGATCAGCATCAGCTCGCGCTCGATGTGGGCGCCCTCGGTAAGGTCGACCACTTTCACCACCTCGATCAGGCGGTTCAGATGCTTCGTGATCTGTTCGATCACGTCGTCCGAGCCAATGGAAACGATGGTCATGCGCGACAGCGAATGGTCTTCGGTTGGCGCCACCGTCAAGGTTTCAATGTTGTAGCCGCGTGCGGAGAAGAGGCCGACCACGCGCGAGAGCGCGCCCGGCTCGTTTTCCAGCAGAACGGAAATGATGTGTCTCATGATGTGATCCGCGATTTATCCAGTTTTGAGCGTGGCGGCCGCCCTTCCCCGCGAACCCGCGCGCCCCTTGTGTGGACGCGCGCCGCGCAAGGTCGTTGCGGCGCCGTGGCAAATACCGTTACAGGTCTTCCGAGCCGAGCAGCATCTCGGTGATGCCCTTGCCGGCCTGAACCATCGGCCAGACGTTTTCGGAAGGGTCGGTCTGGAAATCGAGGAACACCGTGCGGTCCTTCAGGCGCAGCGCTTCCTTGAGCGCCGGCTCCACATCAGCCGTCTTTTCGATCCGCATGCCGACGTGACCATACGCTTCGGCGAGCTTCACGAAGTCAGGCAGCGCATCCATGTACGAATGCGAATAGCGCTTGCTGTATTCGATCTGCTGCCACTGGCGAACCATGCCGAGGTAGCGGTTGTTCAGCGAAATGATCTTGACCGGCGTGTCGTACTGCTTGCAGGTCGACAGCTCCTGAATGCACATCTGGATCGAGCCTTCGCCCGTGATGCACAGCACGTCGTCGTCGGGGTGCGCCATCTTCACGCCCATCGCCGCCGGCAGGCCGAAGCCCATCGTGCCGAGACCGCCGGAGTTGATCCAGCGGCGCGGCTGGTTGAAGCGATAGAACTGCGCGGCCCACATCTGGTGCTGACCGACGTCAGAGCACACGAAGGCATTGCCGCCCGTGAGTTCCCACGCCTTTTCCACCACGTATTGCGGCTTGATGATCTCGCTGCCGCGGTCGAACTTGAGGCAATTCTTTTCGCGCCAGCCTTCGATGTCCTTCCACCACGTCGCGAGCGCTTCCGTATCCGGGCCGTGCTCGGCGTGCTGAAGCTGCTCGATGAGCTCCTTGAGCACTTCCTTGACGTCGCCGACGATGGGGATATCGACCTTCACGCGCTTCGAGATCGACGACGGGTCGATGTCGATGTGAATGATCTTGCGCGGACGCGAAGCGAAGTGCGCCGGGTCGCCGATCACGCGGTCGTCGAAGCGCGCGCCGATCGCGATCAGCACGTCGCAGTGCTGCATCGCCATGTTGGCTTCGTAAGTGCCGTGCATGCCGAGCATGCCGAGGAACTTGCGGTCGCTCGCGCGGTAGCCGCCCAGACCCATCAGCGTGTTCGTG
>DATBXG010000813.1:0-9584 GCA_036514415.1 Paraburkholderia sp. | reverse complement strand
TGACGAATGTCATGGGCTTTTTTTCTTGAGGAAGCCGGTATCGGACGATCCGGCCCCGTCAGGCACGCGCCGGGCTTTAGTTACGATTGCCGCCGAAGATGCCGAGGATGGCGAGCAGGTTCGTAAACACGTTGTACAGGTCCAGATAGATCGCGAGCGTGGCCGAGATGTAGTTCGTCTCGCCGCCATTCACGACGCGCTGCACGTCGAACAGCATGTAAGCCGAGAAGATCGCAATCGCGAGCACCGAGACCGTGAGCATCAGTGCGGGCAGTTGCAGGAACATGTTCGCGACGCCGGCGAGCAGGATCACGATCACACCCATGAAAAGCCACTTGCCGAGGCCCGAAAAGTCGCGCTTGCTGACCGTGGCGACGGTGGCCATGGTGGCGAAGATGATGCCGGTGCCGCCGAATGCGAGCATGATGAGCGACGGGCCGTTCGAGAAGCCGAGGATGAACGACAGCAGGCGCGAGAGCATCAGGCCCATGAAGAACGTGAAGCCGAGCAGCACGAACACGCCCACCGAGCTGTCCTTGGTGCGCTCGATGGCGAACATGAAGCCAAAGGCGATCGCGAAGAACGCGAGCAGGCTCATGGCCGGGCTCGTAGCGGCGAAGAGCGAGAAGCCGGTCGCGACGCCCACCCACGCACCGAGCACCGTCGGCACCATCGACAGCGCGAGCAGCCAGTAGGTGTTGCGCAGTACGCGGTTGCGGGTCTCGGCCGAAGTGACGGCGCCGCCGCGGCCGAAGTTATAGGGATACTCGTTCATGCTTTCTCCTTGCGTGAGACGCGTGGGTGAGGGTGCGCAGGTGCGCGGTCCGCTCCCCCATAAGATAAGTGTGCCGACCCGGAGTTTCAACGGGTTGCCACACAGTTTCCGTTATGTTTGCACAGCGTATGCCGCCTATCTTAAGCCTCTCTGAATTCCGCGGCAGCGCGGCGCTTGCGCCCATTTGCCCCGGTTTGGCCGGCTAAGAGGGTTCAATCGCAATCATACATGGGAACATGCTACAATTGCGGATTCATTTGAATCTGTAACCTCTTAATTTTCTGGAGTTTTTATGGCGATCGAACGCACCCTGTCGATTATCAAGCCGGACGCAGTGGCAAAGAACGTGATCGGCCAGATCTACAGCCGCTTCGAAAACGCTGGCCTGAAGATCGTTGCCGCTCGCATGGTTCACCTCTCGCGCGCTGACGCAGAGAAGTTCTATGCTGTTCACGCAGCGCGTCCGTTCTTCAAGGACCTCGTGGACTTCATGGTCTCGGGCCCGGTGATGGTGCAGGCGCTGGAAGGCGAGAACGCCATCCTGAAGAACCGCGAGCTGATGGGCGCGACCGACCCGAAGAAGGCAGAAGCAGGCACGATCCGCGCCGACTTCGCCGACAGCATCGACGCGAACGCCGTGCACGGTTCGGACGCCGCTGAAACGGCCGCCGTGGAAATCGCGTTCTTCTTCCCGCAAGTCAACGTCTACTCGCGCTAAGCAAGGCGCGGGCAGGCTGCAGTAGTAGCATAGGGTCGCGAACGGCGATGACGCTCACCGTCCGGTTCCGGGTGCCGCGCAAGTGCGCAGGCTGCCGGGCAATGCGGGCGGTGAGCGCGCTCTCGCACTGAAATGGCAGGATTCGACATGACGAGCAGTTCCACCGTCAACCTTCTCGATCTCGACGCCCAAGGGCTCGTCGCATATTGCGAGAGCCTGGGCGAGAAGCCGTTTCGCGCCAAACAGCTTCAGCGCTGGATCCATCAGTACAACGCCGCCGACTTCGACGGCATGACGGATCTGGCCAAATCGCTGCGCGAGAAGCTGAAAGGGCGCGCCATCATCGGCATGCCCGGCATCATCAGCGACAACGTTTCCTCCGACGGCACGCGCAAATGGCTCGTGGACGTTGGCAACGGCAACGCGGTCGAAACCGTGTTCATCCCCGAAGACAACCGCGGCACGCTGTGCGTGTCGTCGCAGGCGGGATGCGCGGTCAACTGCCGGTTCTGCTCGACCGGCAAGCAAGGTTTTTCACGCAATCTCACCACCGCTGAGATCATTGGCCAGCTGCGCATGGCGGAATTTGCCCTGCGCGCTTCGCTACTGGGCGAGGCAGGCGGGCGCGCGACCGGCGGTGACGGCAAGGGCGAGCGTGTCGTCACGAACGTCGTGATGATGGGCATGGGCGAGCCGCTGCTCAATTACGACGCGGTCGTGCCCGCCATGCGCCTGATGCTCGACGACAACGCCTACGGCCTGTCGCGCCGGCGCGTCACGCTCTCCACGTCGGGCGTGGTGCCGATGATGGACCGCCTCGGCGCTGAATTGCCCGTGGCGCTCGCCGTTTCCCTGCACGCGCCGAACGACGCGCTGCGAGACGAGCTCGTGCCGCTCAACCGCAAGTACCCGCTGCGCGAGTTGATGGCGGCGTGCCAGCGCTATCTCGAAGTCGCGCCGCGCGACTTCATCACGTTCGAGTACTGCATGCTCGACGGCGTGAACGACACCGAAAAGCACGCGCGAGAATTGCTCGCTGTCACGCGTGACGTGCCGTGCAAGTTCAATTTGATCCCGTTCAATCCGTTCCCGGAATCGGGCCTGCTGCGCTCGAAATCGGACCAGATCAAGCGCTTCGCGCAGATCCTGATGGATGCGGGCGTCGTCACGACCGTGCGCAAGACGCGCGGCGACGACATCGACGCGGCCTGCGGTCAGCTCGCAGGCGAGGTGAAGGACCGCACGCGCCTTGCTGAGCGCATGGGGCGGGCAGCGGGCAAGGTTATCGATGTACGGCCGGTTCAGCACTGACCCGGCATGAGGAGGGCCCACGGCGGCGTGCGGGGAAACGCGCGGTCGTTGGCAGTATCGAAAAAAACGTTGCAGAAGCGATCGGAAGCGGCGAGTGGTCTCACAACGAGCCGCGCATTTTGTTATAAACGGTCTGCGAATCGGGTTGAGGCGGGGCGGGATGCGGCCCACCGGTTCCAGTATTGAAAAGAATCGACGCAAGGACTTTGGGATGAGCGAGCCGCAGCACCCTTTCGGGACAGACGGAACTGACAGCAACGCAGGTCGTTCGGCTCCGGGCGCGACGCCCTCGCCGGTGCAGGCGGTGCCCGATACGCTGGCCGCGGCCGGCGCGCGTCTCGCGCAGCTGCGCGAGTCCAGGGGCTGGGCGATCGAAGACGTCTCGGCGCGTCTGAAGGTGTCGGTGTCGAAGCTACGCGAACTCGAAGCCGGTGATATCAGCCATCTGCCGGACACGACATTCGCACTGGGCGTTGTGCGCGCCTATGCGAAGCTGCTCGGAGCGGACCCCGCGCCGTTCACGCAGGCGCTGCGCCGCGAGCGCGGCATCGCGCAGCCGGATCTGTCGATGCCGGCATCGGCCGGCTCCGATCTGCCGCGCGGGCGCGTGTCGCTCTCGCTCGGCGGCAGCGGCGCGCGGGCGCCGCGCCGTCGCGCTTCGTGGCTGTGGGGCGTGGCGATCATCGTGATCGCGGTGCTCGCCCTTTCCATGTGGCACACGAACAGCGGTGAATCGTCGGCCTGGTTTGCACGCCTGAAGGCAATGGCAAACGGCGCGAGCGTGCAGTCGGGCAACTCGTCGCCCACCGTGACGCAAGGCGAGGCGATCGGCTCCGCAGGCGCATCGGCCGTGCAGGGCGCGGACCAGTCCGCCGCGCCGGCGGCTGGCGACGCAAGCGATGCGGCGAACCCCAGCTATGCGGGTGACAACGGCAGCGGAGCAACCGATCAAGGCGCGGCGGCAAGCGAGCCGCAAGCTGCGCAGCAGCCTGCGCCGCAAGCCGCGCAGCAACCGGCACCGCAAGCCACGCCGCAGCCTGCGCCGCAAGCCACGCGGCCAGTTGCTGCGAGCGCAGCGCCGTCGGCGGCAGCACCCAACGCGGCAAGCGCGGCGCACGCACAGGCGGCGAGCGCTCCGGCTGCTACGACGACGCAGGCAGCAGTAGGGAGCACGGCCGGGACCACGGCCGCCCCCGCAACCGACAGCGGCGCGGACACCTCGACGTTCGCGATCCGCGTGACGCAGGACACCTGGGTGAGCGTGCGCCAGAAGGATGGGAAGGAAGTCTTCTCGGGCATGATCCGCGGCAGCGACGCGCGTGAGATCACCGGCACCGGGCCGCTCAAGGTCACCGTGGGCAACAAGGCCGGCATCGAGTCGATGACGATTGACGGCCAGCCGGTCGACGCGGCGAAGTACGCGTCGGCGCGCGGCAATGTCGCGCGTTTCGTGCTGCCCTGATAGCAACATGGCATGCGTCGCGGCGAGGCAAGTATCCGATTGCCCGCCGCGACGCTTTTTCAATTCATGCTGCGCCGTCGCTGACTAGTCAGCGGCGCGCGCGTGAGGCGTAAATGGGTTTTTCGATGCAAAGCGAAACGCAATCCTCGACCAGCAACAGTCAGATCTGCTCGAACGAGCCGATCCTTGGCGGCCACGCGCCGCGCCGCAAGTCGCATGCCGTGCATGTGCGCTGGGGCGGCCAGCTGGTGACGATCGGCGGCGACGCGCCGGTGCGCGTGCAGTCGATGACCAACACGGACACCGCCGACCCCATCGGCACCGCGATCCAGATCAAGGAACTCGCGCAGGCCGGCTCGGAGCTCGTGCGCATCACGGTCAACACGCCCGAAGCAGCGGCGGCTGTGCCGCATGTGCGCGAGCAGCTCGACCGCATGGGTGTGATGGTGCCGCTCGTCGGTGACTTCCATTACAACGGCCACCTGCTGCTGCGTGACTATCCCGCTTGCGCAGAGTCGCTCTCGAAGTACCGCATCAACCCGGGCAACGTCGGCCAGGGTGCGAAGCGCGATACGCAGTACGCGCAGATGATCGAAGCGGCCATCAAGTACGACAAGCCGGTGCGGATCGGCGTGAACTGGGGCAGCCTCGACCAGGATCTGCTTGCGCGCATGATGGACGAGAACGGCGCGCGCAAGGAGCCGTGGGAAGCGCAGAGCGTGATGTACGAAGCGCTCATCCAGTCGGCCATCGGCTCGGCGGAGCGCGCTGTCGAACTTGGCCTTGGCCGCGACAAGATCATTCTCTCGTGCAAGGTGAGCGGCGTGCAGGACCTGATCGCCGTCTATCAGGAGCTCGCAAAGCGTTGCGACTTCGCGCTGCACCTGGGCCTCACGGAAGCGGGCATGGGCTCGAAGGGCATCGTCGCTTCGACGGCCGCGCTTTCGGTCCTGCTCCAGCAGGGCATTGGCGACACGATCCGCATCTCGCTCACGCCGGAACCGGGCGCCTCGCGCACTGGCGAAGTCGTGGTCGGTCAGGAAATCCTGCAGACCATGGGCCTGCGCTCGTTCACGCCGATGGTCATTGCATGTCCCGGCTGCGGCCGCACGACCAGCACGCTGTTCCAGGAACTCGCTTCGCAGATCCAGAACTATCTGCGCGCGCAGATGCCGCTCTGGCGTGGCGAATATCCGGGCGTCGAGACGATGAACGTCGCCGTGATGGGCTGCATCGTGAACGGTCCGGGCGAGTCGAAGCATGCGAACATCGGCATCAGCCTGCCGGGTTCGGGCGAGAATCCTGCTGCGCCGGTCTTCATCGACGGCGAGAAGGTGAAGACGCTGCGCGGCGAGCGCATCGCCGAAGAATTCCAGCAGATCGTGAGCGACTACGTCGCGCGCAAGTACGGCAAGGCCGAAGCGACAAACTGAGCGCGCGGAGAAATCCGCGAGGCCGGACACGGCCCTATGCACGATCAAGTACGCACATTCGGAACGACCATTCGCAACGCAATGACTGAACAAAAACGCAAGCCCGAAAAGCTCACGGGCGTGAAGGGCATGAACGACATCCTGCCGCAGGAGGCAGCGCTGTGGGAATTCTTCGAAACCACGGTGAAGTCCATGCTTCGTTCGTACGGCTATCAAAACCTCCGCACGCCGATCGTCGAGCATACGCAGCTCTTCACGCGCGGCATCGGCGAAGTGACCGACATCGTCGAAAAGGAGATGTATAGCTTCACCGACGCGCTCAACGGCGAGAATCTCACGCTGCGGCCGGAAGGCACGGCTGCGGCCGTGCGCGCGACGATCGAGCACAACATGCTCTACGACGGTCCCAAGCGCCTGTGGTACATCGGCCCGATGTTCCGTCACGAGCGTCCGCAGCGCGGCCGCTACCGCCAGTTCCATCAGGTGGGCGTCGAGGCGCTCGGTTTCGCGGGTCCCGACGCGGATGCTGAAATCATCCTGATGTGCCAGCGCCTCTGGGACGATCTCGGCCTCACCGGCATCAAGCTCGAGATCAATTCGCTCGGCGTGGCTGAAGAGCGAGCGGCGCATCGCGTCGAGCTCATCAAGTATCTGGAGCAGTACGTCGATCTGCTCGACGAAGACGGCAAGCGCCGCCTCTACACGAACCCGCTGCGCGTGCTCGACACGAAGAATCCCGCGCTGCAGGAGATCGCGAACAAGGCGCCGAAGCTGATCGACTTCCTCGGCGAGGGCTCGCGCGCGCACTTCGAAGGGCTGCAGCGCATCCTCAAGTCGAACAACATCCCGTTCACGATCAATCCGCGTCTCGTGCGCGGTCTCGATTACTACAATCTGACCGTGTTCGAATGGGTGACCGACAAGCTCGGCGCGCAGGGTACTGTGGCGGCGGGCGGCCGCTACGATCCGCTGATCGAGCAGCTGGGCGGCAAGCCGACGGCCGCGTGCGGCTGGGCCATGGGCATCGAGCGCATTCTCGAGCTGCTCAAGGAAGAGGACCTCGTGCCGCAAGAAGATGGTTGCGACGTCTACGTTGTCCACCAGGGCGATGCCGCGCGCGAGAAGGCGTTCATCGTGGCGGAGCGCCTGCGCGACACGGGTCTCGACGTGATTCTCCATTGCAGCGCCGACGGCCAGAGCGCGAGCTTCAAGTCGCAGATGAAGCGTGCGGACGCGAGCGGCGCGGCGTTCGCCGTCGTGCTCGGCGAGGACGAAGTGGCGAAGGGCGAGGCCGGTGTGAAGGCGCTGCGCGGCACCGCCGCGGAGGCACGCAGCGAGCAACAAACGGTAGCGCTTGAGGACTTGACCGAATATCTGATCAATGCGATGGTTGCATCCGCCGAAGACGGCGAGGACTGAAGTGGCGCCCAGGTGGGGCCGCCCAGGTCGCGGCGCATTCGAAAACAGGCTTGAGAATAAACGAGGAATCGCTACGCGATGAGTTACCACGACGAACAGGAATCGATCGAGAGCTTCAAGGCATGGTGGGCGCAGTGGGGTAACGCCACTACGTGGGTCGTGCTGATCGTTCTGCTCGCGCTCGCCGCATGGAATGGCTGGAACTTCTGGCAACGCCGCCAGGCGGCCGAAGCCGCCGTGCTGTACGACCAGGTGCAGCAGGCCGCGAACAGCAGCGACAAGGCCATGCTCACGCGCGTCGCGTCCGATATGGAAGACCGCTTCGGCGGCACCGCCTACGCGCAGATGACGGCGCTTGCCGTGGCGAAGTCGCTCTATATGGCGGGCGACACGGCCGGCGCGAAGGCGCAGCTGCAATGGGCCGCCGACCACGCAAAGGATGACGAGTTCCGCCAGGTCGCGAAGCTGCGCCTCGCCTCGCTCCTGCTCGACGAAAAGGCCTACGATCAGGGCCTCGCGCTGATTCCGCAACCCGATTCGGGTCCCTTCAAGGGTGTCGTGGCAGACGGCCGGGGCGACCTGCTGGCGGCCGCCGGCAAGCGCGACGACGCGCGTGCTGCCTACAAGCTGGCCCTCGACAGCCTGCCGAAGAGCGACGCTTCCGAGCGCCAGCTGATCCAGTTCAAGCTGGACGCGCTCGGCGGCTAGGCGGCCTGTCGTGAACATCGTGCCGATCGCGCCCAATGTGTGCGTGGCATTGCGAAACCATTCAAAACCAACTTCATTCATGCGTCGTTCACCGATGAATCTGCTGAAACGAACCGTTGTGCCCGTCGCTCTCGCGATGACCGTCCTGGCTCTCGCAGCCTGCTCATCGACGAAAGACGTGCGCCGCGTGCCGGTGCCGCTGACCGAGTTCAAGCCGGCGCTGGACGTCCAGCAGGTGTGGAAGTCGAGCGTGGGCAAGGCCGGCCGCTATCTGTTCGCGCCGGTCGCCGTGGGCGACGCCGTCTATGCGGCAGGCGAGAACGGCTCGGTCGCCAAGATCGACGCCGCGTCGGGCAAGGACATCTGGCGCACGAAGCTCAAGGACGACATCTCGGCGGGCGTGGGCAGCGACGGCAATCTCACGGCTGTCGGCGGGCTGAAGGGCGACGTGTATGTGCTCGACGCGAACGGCAAGCTCTCGTGGCAGGCCAAGGCGCCGGGCGAGATCATCTCGCCGCCGCTCGTCGGCAACGGCCTCGTGATCGTGCGCACGATCGACGGCCAGATCGTCGCCTTCAACGGGCAAACGGGCGAGCAGAAGTGGATCTACCGCAACCGCGCCGTGCCGCTGAACCTGCGCGTTTCCTCGGGCATGACGTTCGCGGGCGATCAGGCTGTGCTGGCAGGCTTCCCGGGCGGCTCGTTCGCAGCGATCAACGTGCAGAGCGGCGACGCATTCTGGGAGACGCCGGTTTCATACCCGAAGGGCGTGACGGAAGTCGAGCGCATCAATGACGTGAGCGGTCCGCCCACGCTCGTCGGCGCGACGACCTGCGCGGTCACGTTCCAGGGGCAGCTTGGTTGTTTCGACGCCAATTCGGGCCGTGCGATGTGGCAAAAGGCGTTCTCGAGCACGACCGGCATCGCTCAGGATGAAACGACGGTGGTTGGCGGCGACGACTGGTCGGTCGTGAAGGCGTTCAGCGTTTCGACGGGCCAGCCGACCTGGACGAATGACAAGCTCAAGAGCCGCGACGTGAGCGTGCCCGCATTGCTGGGCCACGCGGTCGTGCTCGGCGACTTTGAGGGCTACGTGCATTTCCTCTCGCTCGACGACGGCAGCTTCGTCTCGCGCGTGAAGACCGACGGCAGCCCGATCACGTCTGCGCCGGTGCTCGCCGGCAATACGCTGGTCGTGCAGACGAAGGACGGCGACCTGTACGGTCTGCGTCCGCATTAAGCGTAGTTTGCAGGGAGCGGCTCCCCAAGGGAGTCGCCCCGCAGGTGCGCGACATCCCGGCCCGTGCGGCTGGCGCGCAAGGCAGGACACTCGCATCGCATACAAAAGCAGGCGGCCGCACCTCACGAGCGGCGGTCTGGTGCATGCAGCTAGACAAGGTGGCGGAGCCGGCTGGTTCCGACACCTGACACGCTGGCCGGCTCAAGCCGGCCGTGCGCATTTTGGGGCGGCGGCTCGCACGAACCTGCCGTCCACCGTTCCGCCGCCTGGCGGATGCGCGGCGACCGGCCCCCGTCGCTTCGCGCTTTCGGGTCGGGGCCGCGGCTTCGCTCGTGAAATTCGTGATAATTTGCAACTGATGCAACCCCGCAGGCGCGGGACTTGCCGCGCAGCGCGCCGGACTCTCCGGCGCCGCGCCTTACCGTAGAAAAGATCAGATGAAACCCGTAATCGCCCTCGTCGGGCGCCCCAATGTGGGGAAATCCACGCTGTTCAACCGGCTCACGCGTTCGCGCGAT
>DATBXG010000812.1:0-17008 GCA_036514415.1 Paraburkholderia sp. | reverse complement strand
CGCGAACGCGACCCGCTGGCCCTTCGTGCGCGCGGCTTCGAGCGACGCGTTCGCGTGGGCGAGAAAAGCGCGGCGTGTGAGCGCGCCGGTCAGCTCGTCGTGGTTCGCGAGGCGTTCGAGCCGTTCGGCCATACGGTCGTGCGCGAGCAGGACCATGCCGATCGAAAGCGCAGGCAGCACGAGAATACCGGGCGCAAGCCATGCCACGTTGAGCGGCGTGAAGTCGAGCAGCCCGTATTGCTTCACGAAACCGCCGCCGTACATGGCCCCGCGCAGCGCGTGCGCGAATGCGCCAAGCCACGCCGCGAGGGTCACGAAGCGGTAGCTGTAAACGGGGCGTTCAGGCGGCCGGCAACGCAGTGCGAGCCAGCCCATGGACGCGTAGAGCATGCGCTGGTCTGCAGAAAGAGGAAAACGCCTGCCAGCGCTCGCAGCGCTTGACGAACGCCCCAAAGGCCCGCGACCATGCTCGAGACACCACGCCGTAACAGGAGCCATGTCATGACCCAACATGCGTTGTACGTCGAGTTGCATGCGCAACCCGGCAAGGAAGAGGAACTGGCGGCCTTTCTCGCGAGCGCGAAGCCGCTGGTCGATGCGGAACCCGACACGCCGGTCTGGTTCGGCGTGCGCTTCGACGCACGAACGTTTGCGATCTTCGACGCCTTCGAGAATGACGCCGGCCGCGACGCGCATTTGAACGGCCAGGTGGCCGCTGCCCTCATGGCGCATGCGGGCGAGCTGCTCGCCGCGCCGCCCCAGATTCGCCGTGCCGACGTGCTCGCCGACAAGCTGCCCGCCTGACGCCCCGCCTCATTGCCCGCGCGCCCTTCTTCGAGGCCTGTAAAAAGGGCGCGCAGGCATGCCAATTGCGCGAAACGTCCGGAACCTTGCGGGAGACGCCGATGAAGTCCGCTCCCGCTAGCGACACGATACCTGCCGAGCGGGAACAGAAGTTGCGCGCTGCGCAATGACCGCCGGGCACCCTCGGCCCACCGCGATGCGATCGCGAAAACAAGGCACAGGCGCCACGATCGGCCGCACCGCTCACGCAAGAGACGTATGGCTACCGTACTACTCGTCGATGACGACACCAACGCGCTCGATGCGCTCAAGGAACTGGTCGGCCAGGAAGGTTATCGGGTCAGGACCGCCGCAGACGGATCGGACGCGCTGCAAATCGCGCTTGACGATCCTCCCGATGTCGTGATCTCCGACTGCATGATGCCGCACATGGACGGCCTCTCCCTCATGCGCGAAATGAGGCGCAGCAGCAAGCTCGCGAGTGTGCCGCTCGTACTCGTGTCCGCGCTCGTCACCTTGCCCCCCGACGCCGACGTCGTGGGCTTCCTGCGCAAGCCCTTCGCGGTCTCGCAGCTGCTCGATATCCTCCACCGGGTCGCCACGCCCTGACGCACCCGATTCCGCGGCGACGCTTTCGCTCGCCTCGACGGCGGCGGCAAGAGTGATCGATGCGCGACGGCAAGGCCCGCCCTCCCGGGTACTTCGTTGTTCCCTCATCCTTCTTAAAACCACGCAGGCAGGCTGCACCATTTATCGACGATTGATTAGCATTTCGAATCACATTCCAGATCAGACTCTCACGTCAAACCAAACTGCATACCGGTTTCGGTGCGCCCGCGCCACCGACGTGTCATGCTATCGCTCGAGCAGACAACGACAAGAACACGTACTCGCCATGACCTCGATGGACCGCCGCGATTTCCTGCGCGCCGCCGCCGCGGGCGCGACGCTCAGCCTGTTTCCGCCCGCCATCCAGCGGGCGCTCGCCATACCCGCCAACAACGCCACCGGCACGATCGCGGATGTGCAACACATCGTCGTCTTCATGCAGGAGAACCGCTCGTTCGATCACTATTTCGGCACGATGCCCGGTGTGCGAGGTTTCGGGGATCGCATCACCATTCCGTTGCCCAATGGTGCCAGCGTCTGGGAGCAGAGCGACGGCACGCGCACGCTGCTGCCGTTCTATCTGGACCACCGCAAGGGCAACGCGTTGCTCGCGGGCGGCGCGCACACATGGGCCGACGCACACGAGGCCTGGGACCACGGCCGCATGACGCATTGGCCCAGCTTCAAGGGCGATGCCTCTATGGGCTATTTTCAGGCCTCCGATCTGCCGTTCCATTTCGCGCTAGCCAATGCCTTCACGATCTGCGACGCCTACTATTGCTCGCTGCACGGCGGCACCAACCCGAACCGGCTCTTCCTCTTCACCGGCACGAATGGCGCCACCGTCTCGCCCTACGCCGTGGTCGACAACAACGGCTGGGACAACATCGCTGCGCCGTCCACGGGCCTGAAATGGACCACTTACCCGGAACGCCTGCAGGCCGCCGGCGTCACGTGGAAGGTCTACGAAAACCAGCCCGATAACTACGCGGACAATCCGCTCGCGGGGTTCGCGAGCTATCGCCAGGTTATCGAGGCAATCGAAGGCGCGCCCAACGTGCCGTGGACGACCGCGCTCGACGCGCGCGAACCGCTATACAAAGGCATCGGCAATACGATGCCCGATGGCGGTTTCCTGCAAGCGCTCAAGGACGACATCGCAGCAAACCAGTTGCCTCAGGTGAGCTGGATCATCGCTCCGCAGGCCTGGTCCGAACATCCCGCTGTCTCGACGCCCGGACAGGGCGCGTATTACCTCCAGAAGCTGCTCGACGCGCTCACGCAAAACGCGGACATCTGGAGCAAGACCGTACTGTTCGTGAACTTCGACGAGAACGACTGCTTCTTCGATCACATGCCGCCGCCCTGCCCGCCCTCGCCCGTCAAGGGCGGTGGGTACGCCGGCAAGTCGACCGTCAGCACGCGCCACGAATACTTCACCATGCCGAACCCTCCCGGCGACGGCAAGCCGGTCAAGCCCGACGGTCTGCCGTTCGGCCCCGGTCCGCGTGTGCCGATGGTCGTCGTCTCGCCGTGGAGCACCGGCGGCCATGTGAACTCCGAGGTCTTCGATCACACGTCGGTGCTGCGCTTCATCGAATTGCGCTTCGGCGTACGCGAGCCCAATATCAGCCCGTGGCGGCGCGCGGTATTCGGCAATCTCGCCTCTGCGTTCAACTTCAGCACACCGAACGAAAACACTGCGCATGCGTTTGCTGCACCCACCAAGGCCGAGGCCGATGCGCTAAACAAGCAGCAAAATGCCCTCAAGCCCGTGCCGGTGCCGCCGCCCAGCGCGCAAACCTTGCCGCAGCAGGCGCGCATGGCGCGGCCTTCGCGCGCACTGCCCTATCGTCTTCACGTGGATGCAAACGTCGACGGCCACCGTGGCAAGGTTCAACTCGGATTCGGCAACGAAGGGACGGCCGGCGCCGTATTTCACGTGTACGACCAGCATCATCTCGACAGGGCGCCACGACGCTACACCGTGGAGGCAGGCAAGACGCTGCACGACACGTGGACGCCCACTGCCGCGGACGACGGCGCATACAGCCTGTGGGTGCTTGGACCCAACGGCTTTCATCGCGCATTCGCTGGCAACGTGCGCGCGGTCGTGCGCGGTCCGAACCCTGAAGTACGCGTGCGCTACGATGCCGCCGGCAACGCGCTGAACCTGAGCGTCGCGAATCGCGGGCGCGCGGCCTCGAATGTCACCGTCGCTGCCAATGCCTATCGCAACGATGGACCGTGGACCTATGCGTTGCGCACCGGCGGGCATGTTCCGTCGAACTGGACGCTCGCAGACTCGGGCGGTTGGTACGACTTCACGCTCAGCGCGGAAAACGGTGTGATCCGGCGCTTCGCGGGCCGCCTCGAAACCGGCAGGGACAGCGTGAGCGATCCGGAAATGGGCGCCTGAGACCACAGCGTCTTTCTCGATTGAACCAGAACGCAACGAGCAAACGCTGGTTTCCCTTGCGCAGTACACTGCCGGTTCACATCACGATGGCCGCACCCGGCCTTCGCCCTCAAGGAGCCAGGATGAAAATCGATCTGACTGGGAAACTCGCGCTCGTCACCGGTTCGGCAGCGGGCATTGGTCTTGCGGCGGCCAAGGGTCTCGCCAGCGCTGGCGCCGACGTGATCGTCAGCAGCCGCCACGCCGAAAACGTGCGCGATGCCGAGGCCGCCGTGCGCACTGCCGCGCCCGGTGCGCGTGTGCAGGGTTTTGTCGGCGATCTGTCGAATGCTCAGGGGTGCGATGCGCTCGTGAAGGCGCACCCGCAGGTGGACATCCTCGTGAACAATCTCGGCGTTTTTCAGCAACAAGACTTCTTCGAGATTCCCGATGCCGAATGGCTGCGTTTTTTCGAAACGAACGTGATGTCGGGCGTGCGCCTCTCGCGCGCCTATGCGAATGCGATGGTCACGTGCGGCTGGGGGCGCATCGTGTTCATTTCTTCCGAGTCGGGGCTGAACATTCCCGCCGACATGATCCACTACGGCATGACGAAAACCGCGCAGCTTGCGCTCGCACGCGGCCTCGCGAAGCGCCTTGCGGGAACCGGCGTCACGGTCAATTCGGTGCTGCCGGGTCCGACGCTTTCAGAAGGGGTGGCGCAGATGCTCAAGGACGAAGTCGCCGCGTCGGGAAGAACGGTCGAGGAAGTCGCCGCGCAGTTCGTGCAGACGCATCGGGCCTCTTCCATCATCCGGCGCGCGGCGAGCGTGGAGGAAGTCGCGAACATGATCGTCTACGTGTGCTCGAAAGAGGCGTCCGCGACGACGGGTGCGGCGTTGCGCGTGGATGGCGGCGTGGTGGATACCATCGCGTGACGAGGTCGCGCACGCGCCCGAACAAGCGCGAGAGTCCTGATGGATCACACCACTTGCGGATGCCAGCCGGCGCGCTGGAACGCCGTGGCGAAAAAGAGCACCTGGTAGCGGATCGAGTTCGACCAGTAGGACCAGGTGTGGCCGCCGGGTCGTTCCGCGTAGTCGTGAGGCACGCCGAGTTCGACGAGCTTTTCGTGCAGCGTGCGGTTGGACTGCACGAAGAAGTCGCTCACGCCGCAGTCGATGGTGAGCGCGATATGCGCATGTTCGAAATCCTGCGCACTATCCACGATCGCGTTGCTGTTCCAGAACGATGCGTGCCGCATGGGATCGCCGAACACGTGATCGATGCCGGGCTCGTCTTCGGTTTTGCGCGGATCGACCGCGCCACTAATGCTGCCGGCCGCGCCGAACGTCTCCGGCCGGTCCAGCGCGATGCGCAGCGCGCCGAAACCGCCCATGCTCAAGCCCGTGATCGCGCGCGCCTCGCGTGTGGCGATCGTGCGGAAATGCATGTCGATGTACGACACGACCTCGTCGCCCACGTAGGTTTCATAGCGACTGCTCCGATCGTACGGGCTGTCGATATACCAGCTCTCGTGACCGCCGTCCGGCATCACGAGCACCACGTGGTAACGGTCGGCCAGCTTGCTGATGCGGGTGTTCGAGGTCCAGTCGGCAAAACTGCCGCCCGAGCCGTGCAGCACGTAGATCACCGGAAAGCGCGCTGCATGATTGCCGCGCGCGTAGTCGTCGGGAAATACGACGGTCGCGTCGAACGAGCGCTGCATTGCGGCGCTGGGGATCGAGACGATACGCGTCTGGTATGCCCAGACGGGAGCACTGAGGAGCAGCGCCAGAACGAGCCAGCACGTACGGACGATAGCCATGAGAAGTCGCTCTTGTGTTGACTGCCACGAAAGACAACTGCTTTCGTGCACTGTAACAAGAACCACTTACAACCAAATTTCAACGCGTCCGTCGAACGGCACGCGAGGGTGTGAAAGCGCACATGGTGGGAGATGACATATCGCGCACCCCATTTCGAGAGCGCCCTCTATCTCATTTGATCCGGTGCAGCCGCATTCAATCGCCATTGCGCCGCCTGCGCCGCAGCCGCCCCTCCGGTTCGCCCTGATGCAGCAAGCCCTGTTGGCGCGGTGTGAGCGGGTCGGTCAAACACGGCTCCGCGTCGAGTTCCTGCTCGAAACGCTCCCACATGCCGGCAGGCGTATTCGCCGTACCCACGCGCGTGCCGATCGTGAGCCGGATCTGGTTGGCCCGGCTGATGGTGGAGCGCAGCCGGTGAATCTCCCATAGCAACCGCAATACGACGGGCAAGGGATTCCGGTCGTAGATATCTGCCAACTCCGCTGCCGTGAGCGGAGGGAAGTGACGATGATCCCGTCCCATTTTCCGCCCCAAAACACTGTATATTTATACAGCCTAACACATGTCAGAATGATTCTGACGGACGGGACGGAGAGACGACCATGTGCACGAACTACGCTGCCGCGCGCCGCGACTACCTCTTCAGGCACTACGGCGTCATGCCGCCGGACGACCCGTGGCGCGACGAGATCTACAAGGATTACGCCGCGCCGGTGATCCGCCGCGCGAGCGCCGCGCCCGAACCACGCGAAGCCCTGCTTGCGACGTTCGGCATGGTGCCGCGCAAGCACATTCCGCCAGGCGTGAAGGTGTTCGACACGATGAACGCGCGCGCCGAATCGGTGGGCGAGAAACGCAGTTTCAGCGGCGCGTGGAAAAAGCTGCAACTCTGCCTGATTCCATGCGTGGCGTTCTTCGAGCCGAACTACGAAACCGGCAAGCCTGTGCGCTGGCGTGTCGGCCTTGCCGATGGCGAGCCGTTCGCCATCGCCGGTCTATGGCGCGAGTGGGACGAGGGCGAGGACGGCAAGGCGTACTCGTTCACGATGCTCACCGTCAACGCGAACGATCACCCGCTCATGAAGCGCTTTCACAAGCCCGGCGATGAGAAGCGTTCGGTGGTGATCGTGCCGGCCGCTGAGTATGAGAACTGGCTCGAGAGCCGCTCGATGGACGAGGCGAGGTCGTTTCTCAATCTGTATCCGGTGGAAGGGATGGTGGCGGAGGCAGATCCGGCGCCGCCGCGCGCGACGCCGAAACCGGTTTCGAGCGAACAATAACAAAGCGACCCGGCTGCACCGGGTCGCTTCGCACTCCGCTTCAATCGAACGGCAACTTCAGATCAGAAATTGAAGTTATCGATATTCGACGCGTCGAACGTCGTGGGTGGCCCGAGAATCACCTCACCGCTCTTGCCGATCGTGCGCCTGCCGAGCTTGCCCGCCTCGAAGGACTCGCCTTCCTTGCCGGTGATCGAACCCGAAGCAAGATTGGCTGCCGCGTACGCAGCGAGATAACCGAGCGCACCCGGATCCCAAAGCTGGAACGCCTTCACGGTGCCGTTCTTCACGAACGCACGCATCTGGTTAGGCGTGCCGAGGCCCGTCACCACGACCTTGCCCTTGCTCGGCGACGAAGAGATGTAGCGCGCCGCCGCCGCGATGCCCACCGATGTGGGCGCAACGATCGCCTTCAGGTTCGGATACGCCTGCAGCAAGCCTTGTGTCTCGACGAACGACTTCTGGTCGTCGTCGTTGCCGTAAGCGATCTTCACGAGCTTCATCTTCGAATACTCGGGCTTCTTCAACTCTTCCTGCATCCACTTGATCCAGGTGTTCTGGTTCGTCGCGTTGGGCGTGGCCGAGAGAATCGCGAACTCGCCCTCGCCGCCCATCAGCTTCGAGACGAGCTGGATCTGGCCGCGGCCAATGCCCTCCGCATTCGCCTGATTCACGAAGATCTGCCGGCCTTCGGGCGCCGTGTCCGAGTCGAACGTGACGACCTTGATGCCCTGATCCATCGCGCGCTTCAGATACGGCACGAGCGCGTTCGCATCATTGGCCGCGATGACGATCGCATCCTGGTGCTGTGTGGTGAGCGTGTTGATGTACGAGACCTGCGAGGACGCGCCCGCGTCCGACGGACCGACCGCCTTGCCTTCGCCCTTGAACTCCTTGATCGCGTCCAGGCCGCCGTTATCGGCGATCACCTCGTAAGGGTTGTTGATCTGCTTGGGCACGAAGGCGATCTTCAGCCCATCCTTGATGCTGGCCGCATGCGCCGCGACTCCGCCTCCCACTAGCATCGCGCACAGCAAGGCCGTGCACACGTGACGTACTGGCTTTTTCATGAATCGTCTCCTCGATGGTACCGGACGCATCCGGATGATTGACTACCTGGTTATTGCCTGATTACGCCTGCTCTTTACGTCCTTGCACGTTCATGCCGCCCGCGCAAGCGCGCGCCGGTCGCGCAGCGTGCGCCAGCGCGCCGCCAGATTCGGGATCAGCACCGAAGCCAGCAGCAGCGCTCCGGTCACGATCGTGAGCGTCTCGCTCGACACATCGACCAGCGTGAGCGCATTCTTCAGTACCCCTACGATCAAAAGTGAGAGCAGCACGCCATACATCGATCCGCGTCCGCCGAAAATGCTTACGCCGCCGAACAGCACCGCAGCGATCACCGAAAGCTCGAAGCCCTCGCCGTTGTCGCCCCGCGCGCTCGTGAAGCGCAGCGTATAGACGATGCCCGCGAGCGCGCTCATCACGCCCGACATCACGAACAGGCGCAGCTTGATTTTCGGCACGTCGATGCCCGAGAACGACGCGGCCGTGCTGTTCGCGCCAATCGCATAGAGGCTGCGCCCGAACGCCGTAGCCTGCAGCACGATCGCGAACACGATGGCGCACGCCGCGACGATCAGGAACGGCAACGGAATGAACGTGCTGCCCAGGTTGCTCATGCCAAAGAGCGTATAGCCGGGCGGAAAGTCGGCGATCGCCTGATCGCCGAGCAGCACGTACGCGAGACCGCGAAAGAGTGCGAGCGTGCCGATCGTCACGGCGAGCGATGGCAGATTGAGCTTCACGATCACGAGGCCGTTGAAGAGGCCCGCAAGGCCGCCCGCCACGAGCACGAGCGCCATGGCGACCGGCATCGGCACGCCCATGTGCCAGAGCACGCCGAGCAATGCGCTCGACGCACCGAGCACCGACGCCACCGAAAGATCGATCTCGGCGGCGACGATGATGAGCGTCATCGGCAGGGCCATGAGCGCGACTTCGGTGAGATCGGCGAGCACGTTGCTGATATTCGCGCCGCTGAGGAACACGGGCGAAAGCACGCGCCCCACCACCACCGAAGCAACGAGGATGATGACGAGCAACGCTTCCCAGCTGAGCGGCAAGCCGGGCTTGCGCGTGAGCAGCGCGGCGTCGGGTTTCGGGGCGTTCCTAGCCATGGTCGCGTTTCCTCATCATGCGTTTTGCAACTGAGCGGGCAAGCAGCGTATCGGCGGCGATGGCGGCCACGATCAGCGCGCCCTGGATCGCCTGTTCCCAGAATGGCGAGACGTGCAGCACCACGAGCGCGATGCTGATCACGCCCAGCACGAGCGCACCGAGCGTCGCGCCGAGTATCGTGCCCACACCGCCCGTGATCGCCACGCTGCCGACCACGGCGGCCGCGACCACCTGCAGCTCGATGCCCTTCGCGGTGCTCGCGTCCACGGTGCCGAAGCGCGCAAGCCACAGCGCCCCCGCCAGGCCCGCGATCGCGCCGCTGATCATGAATCCCGTGGCCACGCGGCGCTCCACGTTGATGCCCGCAAGGCGCGCCGCCTCCGGGTTCGAGCCGATCGCGTAATACTCGCGGCCCGGCCGGAACTGCTTGAGGTACACGGAGAGCGCTGCGAGCAGCACGAGCGCGATGAGCGCGAGCACCGGGATGCCGAGCGCCGAACCCGTTGCGAGCCGCGAGAACGCGTCGGGCAGGCTCGTTGCGTTGATCTGCCCGCCATGCACCCACGCGTAATCGGTGCCGCGGAAGATGTAGAGCGTGGAGAGCGTCGCGACGAGCGACGGCACGCGCCCCACGGCCACGAGCAGCGCATTGATTGTGCCCGCAACGAGTCCGACGGCAAGCCCCGCACCCAGCGCCACCAGCACGGGCATATGAGGGAACGCCACGTAAAGACTGCCCACTCCGTACGCGCTGATGCCGACCGTCGACCCAACCGAGAGATCGATATGGCGCATCAGGATCACGATCGTCATGCCCGCCGTGAGCAAACTCACGATGGAGACGTTGAGCAGCACGTCGCGCAGATTCTGCAGGTTGAGGAATTGCGGCCGCGCGAGCGCCGTGCCGCCCACGATCAGCAGCAGGACGACGAAGAGCGTGGTCTCGCGGCTGCGCGCCAGCGCTTCGGCCAGCGCGCCCGCATTGCGCCGCTGTGTGCGCGGCTCGCCGCCGTGCAAGGGATGAGGAGAGGTAGAATGGCGCATCATGCTGCGTGCCCCAGGTGAATGTTGGTCTCGCCGAGCGCGGCGCTCATGATGCGCTCCTCGCTGGCTTCGGCGCGTGCGATGTCGGCGGTGATGCGGCCTTCGTGCATGACGAGCACGCGGTCGGCCATGCCGAGCACTTCGGGCAGCTCGCTCGAGATCATCAGCACGGCCATGCCCTCTTTCACGAGTTCCGCGAGCGCGCCGTAGACTTCGGCCTTCGCGCCCACGTCGATGCCGCGCGTCGGTTCGTCGATGATGAGCACCTTCGGCCCCGTGGCGAGCCACTTGCCGAGCACCACCTTCTGCTGGTTGCCGCCCGAGAGCGTGCCCACGGGTGCGTTCAGATCGCTCGCCTTCAGGCGCAGGCGCGTGCCCCACTGCCCGGCAAGCTGCACTTCGCGCCCCGTAGAAATAAGCCCGAAGCGCACGAGCCGCCCGAGCACCGTGAGCGACGCATTGCGCGCGATGCTCAGCTCGAGCGCGAGACCTTGCTGACGGCGGTCTTCGGGCACGAGCGCGAGCCCCGCCTTCACGGCGGCGGCGGGACGGCCGGTCGCGAGCGGCTTGCCCGCGATCTGGACCTGCCCCGCATCGCACGCGTCGATGCCGAATATCGCGCGCGCGACTTCGCTGCGGCCCGCGCCCACGAGTCCCGCGAGCGCGACGATCTCGCCCGCGCGCACGTCGAACGAAATATCCTTGAACACGCCGCGGCGCGTAAGGCCACGCACGCGCAGCATCACCTCGCCCGGCTCCACGTCCGCCTTCGGATAGAACGTGGCGAGATCACGCCCCACCATCTTCGCGACGATGTCCTGCGTCTTGAGCGTGGCCGTGGGCGCGTCGAACACCTTGGCGCCGTCGCGCATGATCGTCACGTGCTGCGTGAGCGCGAACACCTCTTCGAGCCGGTGCGTGATGAAGAGGATGGCCACGCCGCGGTCGCGCAGCGTGCGCGCGATCGTGAAGAGCCGCTCGACTTCGGGCAACGAAAGCGCGGCCGTGGGCTCATCCATGATGAGCACGTTTGCGTTGAGCGACAGCGCCTTCGCGATCTCGATCACCTGCTGGTCCGCGATCGAGAGGCCGCGCACGAGCCGCTCGGGCTTCAGATCGACGCCGAGCGAAGCGAGCAGCGCCGCCACTTCGCGATGCATCGTGTCGTAGTCGATGCGGCCCAGGCGATCCACGGGCTGACGCCCCATGTAGATGTTCTCCGCAATCGAGAGATCGAAGAACAGCGTCGGCTCCTGATAAATCACCGCAATGCCGGCATCGCGCGCCTGGGCAGGCGTCGTGAACTCCCGCTCCACGCCGTCGATGCGCATCTCGCCGCCATCGGGCCGGTACACGCCCGCGAGTATCTTCACGAGCGTCGACTTGCCCGCGCCGTTTTCGCCGAGCAGCGCGTGCACCTCGCCGGGCATGAGCCTCAAGCTGCCGTCGATGAGCGCGCGCACGCGCCCGAACGACTTGCTCGCGTTACGCAATTCGAGCCGCGGAGTCTCCCCGCCCCTGTCTCTTGCCTCTGCTTCCACGCCTGTCTCCATGTCGTTGCGCGCACACTCAAATTCGGTAAATACGTTCGGCATTGCCACGCAATAGCGCTGCCTGCTCGCTCCCGCTCATGCCGCTCACGATCGACGCATACGCGTGCCAAAGCTTCGAATACCCGCCGAACAGGCGGTCCACCGGAAAGTTCGAGGCGAACATCGCGCGATCCGCGCCGAACGCGTCGATCGTTTCCAGCACGTAGGGGCGCAGGCTCTCGACGCTCCACTCATGGTCGAACATCGCCAGCCCGCTGATCTTCACGGCGACGTTCGGGCAAGCCGCGAGCACGCGCAATCCTTCGCGCCACGCGCGGTAGCCCGCCACGCCGTTGCGGTCGACGAACATGCCCGCGTGGTTGATCACCAGCTGAACGCCGGGATGCGCGCGTGCGAGCGCGGCCGCCTCTTCCATCTGCGAGGGGTAGATCTGCAGGTCGAACGACAGGCCATGCTTCTCCAGCAGCGAGAAATTCTCGCGCCACGTGGCCTCGCGCATGTAGTGCCTTCCCACGTAGTCGTAGAGCTTGTTTTCGTGGACGTTGAGAATCTGGCGAATGCCGCGCGTGCGGACGAACGCCGCGTGCGCTTCGAGCACCGCGGGCGCATTGGGCGCGCTCAGGTCGCAGGCCGCGACGATGGCGTCGGGCAATGCGCGCGCTTCGCCCGCGTTCGCTGCGTTGTCCGCGATCTGCTCCAGCCAGCGTGTTTCTTCCACCGGGTCCGCCGGATCGTGATTCGCCTCGACGTGCACGACCTTGAGCACGTCGATATCGCCTGCCTCGCGCAACAAGTCGGCGGGCAGATAGTTATGCTTGAGTTCGCGCGCATCGCCAACGAACGACGTACCCGGATTCGCGAGCCATGGGTAATGATGCGTATCGAGGTTCCAGAAATGGACGTGCGAATCGACGACCTGCATGGCATGTTCCTCGCGTGAGCTCACGGCAAATGAAAGACCTGCACGAGCGGCTGCTGCAGCGGCACGTTGTGCGCATCCGTCTGCATGATGTCGGCCATGTAATCCCACCATTTGCGCATGACGGGCAGTTCGGGCAGCGTGTCCATGGTGTGATCGTCGCTGCGTTCGAGCACGGCAAAGAGATGGTGGGTCGCTTCGTCGAGAAAGATGCGGTAGTTCTTCACGCCCGCTTCGCGCAGCGCGCTCGCAAGTTCGGGCCAGATTTCGCGGTGACGCCGCTCGTATTCGTCCCGCTTGCCGGGATCGAGCTGCATGCGAAACGCAATTGTCTCCATGATCGTGTCTCCGTCCTGCCTTGTGTCGGCGCGCGCCTCGTTGTGCATTCAGCGCGCTTCACCTCGGTATTTGCCCTGGCTTCGCAGCGCGGCGGCACGCGTCTTTTACATGGTTAGCAGCGTTGTGATCCGACTATAATTCCCGCATCGATAGCCAACCAATCCGATGTTGGGATCGGGCGATGCACAAACCGGATCGCTCCATGAATCATCAAACTGCCGTCGTCGCACTCGTCAACCGGCTCAGATTCAAACATCTCGCCCTGCTCGTCGCGCTCGACGACTCGCGCAACGTTCATCAGGCCGCCGACGCCATCAACGTCGCCCAGCCCAGCGCGAGCCGCATGCTGAGCGACATCGAGGAAGCGTTCGGCTTCCGCCTCTTCGAGCGCAATGCGCGCGGCATGCAGCCCACCGCGCTCGGCGTCGTCACGCTCGCCTATGCGCGGCGCGCGCTCGCCGAACTCACGCGCTTTGCCGAAGACCTCGACGTGAAGCGCCGCGGCGGCCACGGCCAGCTCACCGTAGGCGCGATCATGGGCGCCGCACCCGATCTGCTCGCGCAGGCCGTCGCCACGCTCAAGACCGAACGCCCGCTCCTGCACGTGCGCATCCTCGGCGAAACGAGCGACCAGGTCGTGCAGCTGCTGCATCGCCGCGAAGTCGATCTCGCGCTCGGGCGGCTCACCACGCCGCTGCAGCACAACGATTTCAGCTTCGAGCCGCTCGCGCGCGAAACGCTCGTGCTCGTGGTGCGAGCGCGTCATCCGCTCGCGCGGCGCGAGCAGGTCACGCTCGCGGAGCTGATGGACTGGCCCTGGGTGGCACAACCCATCACCAGCCCGGCGCGCGAGTTGTTCGAAGGCGAGCTTGCGCGCGCGGGTCTTGGCACGCCCGTCAATCTCACGGAGTCGGCCTCGATCTTCGCCACGCTGCAACTGCTCGAGAGCTTCGACGCCGTCGCCATGCTGCCCGAGTCGGTCGTGCGCGACCACGTGCGCGGCAAACTGCTCGTCGTGCTGCCGCTCGAGATCGGCAAGAGCCTGCCTGGCTACGGCGTGCTTACGCGCAAGAACGAGCCGCTTGCCGAGCCCGCCGAGCATTTCGTCGGCCTGCTGAGGCGCTTTTCGCAGCCCTTCAAGATGGACGATATCGCTCACGATGGTTCGCACGCGGCTACGCTCGCGCCTCATTGATTCGCTTGACGAAGGTTCACTGCGGATTCACTGCAGGTTCACGAAGAGCCCGCCGTCCACGAGCAGCGCCGCGCCCGTCACGTAGCGCGCGCGGTCCGAGGCGAGAAACACCACGCATTCGGCCACGTCCTCGGGCGCGCCCAGCCGCCCGAGCGGAATGCGCTTTTCGAAGTAAGCGCGCTTGCTTGCGTCGCTCAGATCCTCGGCGTTCAGATCGGTGGCGATGGTGCCCGGCATCACCGAATTGCAGCGGATGCCGTAGGGCCCGAGCGCAATCGCGCACGACTGCATGAGCGAATGCACGCCGGCTTTGGTGGGCGTGTAGTGCGTCTGCATGCCGCCGCCCACCAGCGCGCTGATCGAACTCGTCGCCACGATCGCGCCGCCCGTGCCCTGCTCCTTCATCTGCCGCGCGACGGCCTGGGTCACGTAGAACGCACCGTTCAGGTTCACGCCTATCGTGCGTTCGAGCACGGCGGGCGGCATGTCGAGAAACGAATGAAACGGGCAGATGCCCGCATTGCTTGCGAGCACATCGACCTTGCCGAAGCGCTCCACCGTCTGGCGCACGAGGTCCACGCCCGTTTGCGGCGCGGCCACGTTGCCTTCCACTGCGATTGCGCGGCGCCCTAGCCGCTCGATCTCGTCGAGCACCTCGTCGATCGCCGAGCGGCGGCCGTACGAGGCGTCGTTGTCGCCCCAGTAGTTGATCACGACATCGGCGCCCTCGCGGGCGCTCGCAATCGCAATGGCGCGGCCGATACCGCGCGAACCGCCGGTGACGATCACCACCTTGTCCTTGAGCAGCACGTGTCTCTCCTCGTAGCGGTTGAGTCTTGATTAGCGCGCGCTCGGTGCGCTTAATGCGTGTAAGGCCGCGAAAGTTTGCAGTCCGGATTGAGCCGCACGCCGAAGCCCGGCGCATCCGGCACCTTGAGCCTCCCCTTCACCGGCACCGGCTCGTCGAGCAGCAGCGGCGTGAACATCGGCACCACCTTGTCGGCTTTCGGCGCCATCATGAGGAATTCGGCGAACGGCGAGTTATGGCGCGTCACGACGAAGTGATAGCTGTACACCGAGGAGCCATGCGGCACGACCAGCACGTTGTGGGCGTCTGCGAGCGCCGAGATCTTGATGAGTTCGGTCATGCCGCCGCACCAGTTCACATCGGGCTGGATCAGGTCGCAGCAGCCCATTTCGAGCAGCATGCGAAAGCCCCAGCGCGTGGCCTCGTGTTCGCCCGTGGACACCATCATGCCGCGCGGCACGTTGCGGCGCAGTTCGGCATAGCCCCAGTAGTCGTCGGGCGGCAGGCATTCCTCGATCCACTTGAGGTCGTATTCGTGCGCGGCCTGCGCGAGGCGCGTGGCGTAGCGCACGTCGAGGCTCATCCAGCAGTCGTACATGAGCCAGAAGTCGTCGCCCACGCGTTCGCGCATCGTCGCGAGCAGTTCGATATTCTTTCTGAAGCCCTCCTCGCCTTCGGCAGGGCCATGGAGCAACGGCAGCTTGCCGCCGATAAAGCCCATTTCCTTCGCCAGATCGGGGCGCGCGCCGGTGGCGTAGAACATCAGCTCGTCGCGCACCGGGCCGCCGAGCAGCTGGTATACGGGCTCCTTGCGGATCTGGCCGAGCAGGTCCCACAGCGCGAGATCGACGCCCGAGATCGTGTTGAGCACGACGCCCTTGCGGCCGTAATAGAGCGTGGCGTAGTACATCTGATCCCACATCTTCTCGATGTCGGTCACACGCTGCCCTTCGAGAAAGCGCGCGAGATGCTTCTCGACGATGAACGCGCCGATCTCGCCGCCCGTGGTGACCGCGAAGCCCACGGTGCCGTCGCTCGCCTCCACTTCCACGACGAGCGTGCCCAGCACGTCGATGCCGAACGAGCGGCGGCTCTGGCGATACTCGGGATAGCGCGCCATGGGCGTGGAAATGTGGTCGTCGATCCAGTGGCCGTCGGGCTGATCGTGATAGTCGGCGCCGCCGCCGCGCACGGTGAAGGCTCGCACGTGTTTGATGGTTGGCATGGCCATGTGACGTAGCTCCTGTGTAGTTAACGCGCGCGCCGCACGGGCGGCTCGAACGAACGAACCGCCGGCGTAACGGCGCGCGGCGCGACGAAAAGGATGAGCAGCGCGGCGGCGATGCTCGCAAGGCCGAGCAGTACGAGGCCTGCCGCGTGTGAAGCGAAACTGCGATCGGCGGCCGCGCGCAGCATCGGTGCGACGAAGCCGCCCAGGCCGCCGAGCGAATTGATGAGCGCGATGCCGCTTGCCGAAGCCGCGCCCGCAAGGTCGCGCGCCGGGAAAGTCCAGAACAGTGGCTGGGCTGCGATGAAGCCGCTCGCCGCGCAACACAGGCCGAGCATCGCGACGATCGCGCCCGCGGTGCCGCCAATGCCTCCCGCTAGGCCCGAGACGGCGATGCCGACACCCGACATCACGAGCAGGCGCGCAGCCCATGCACGATGACCTCCGAGGCGGTCTGCGCGGCGCGGCACGATCCACGTGAGCACCACGGCGCACAGCCAGGGCACGGCCGCGAGCAGGCCCACCTTCAAGCCCACGGATGAGCCCACGAGCGAGGCCACCTGCTGCGGTAAAAAGAAGATCACGCCGTACACGCTCATCTGGATCAGCGCATAGATGCCGGCATAGGCGAGCACGCGGCGGTCGAACAATGCGGCGAGCGCATCGCGCGGCCCGTGTGCGGCGGCTTCACGCGCGTCGAGCTGGATCGCGCTCGCGAGCGCGCGGCGCTCTTCGGGTAAGAGCCACCGTGCGTCCTCGGGCTTGTCGACGAGATACCAGAAGGCCCACACGCCCACTGCCGAGGCCAGGACGCCTTCCAC
>DATBXG010000811.1:0-3699 GCA_036514415.1 Paraburkholderia sp. | reverse complement strand
TCGTTGGGCTGGTTCATCGTCACGACGTCGGCCTGCAAGCCTTGCAGCACCGAGAGCGCCTGCGCGCTCGAAGCGCCGTGCGACTGCCTGATCGACACGCTCTCGCCGGTCTTCTTCTGATAGTCGGCGATGAAGCTCGCGTTGATGTCCTTGTACAGCTCGCGCGTCACGTCGTACGAGACGTTGAGGAGCGACGTGTCAGCGTGCGCCGCCGCCGCGCTCAATGCGATGATGCCCGCGCCGAGCCAGCGCGCCGTGCGTCCCAAACCTGCCATGGTGGTCCCCGTCTGTCGTTGAAAGGCTTCCCGGCCTGCTCGCATGCTTTCGTAAGCAGGCGGAACGCCCGATTCTAGCGAGACGGGGCGCCCGGCTTATACCAATGCGAGCTTTGCTTTTCGGCTTTCGTGCTAAGCGCTTTTGCCAGGGCGTGTTCGCGCGCCAGGTCATGATGTGCGCGCCACCGTCGATATACACGGTGTTGCCGCTCATGCGGCGCGCGTAACGCGTAGCGAGAAAGGCGGTCGCGTATCCCACGTCCGTGCGTGATACAGAAAAGCGCGGAGGAAACCCTCCGCGCCTTTCGTGCTTCATGTTGCCTGCGTGCTTACTCGCCCGCGCCGCGCGTCGCGCGGCGGCGCGTGGTCGTCGTGCCCGCCGCCCGCGTGGGCGCAGGCGTGGGCGTGGACGCCGCGCGCGAACGGCGCGCCGACGCTTTCGCGGCAACCGGCGTCTTCGTCGCTTCGACCGCTTCCGCAGCCTTCGCCTTCACACCGGCGCGCGCCGCACGCTTGGGCTTCACGGGCGCGGCGGCTTCGCTAGCCGCGGCAGCCCGCGCGCCAGACGCCTTCGCGGGCGCAAGTGCGGCTTCGGGCTCCGTTGCCTGCGCGGAAGCCTTGACGCCTTGCGCAGCGCCGCCGTCACCCGCCGTGCTGCCGCCAGCGCCAGAGGCACCACTGCCCCCCTCCGGCGAGCCGCCGCCATCGAGCGGCGGCAGCCCCGTCTTCTCGCCGCCCGGCTCGACGCCCAGCGCGCGCTGCACGTGGCGATAGCGCTCGCGCTGCTCGCCTTCCAGCGGCCCCGACACGGTCGCGATGCGGTACACCGCCGCGAGCAGCGCCCGGCGCGTTTTCATGTCGGGCACGATCTCGGGCAAGGCGTCGATCGCGGCCTGCGGATCGAGCTGCACGATCGCGCCCTGGCGGCGCGCCGCTTCCTTCAACTCGGCGATGCTCGGCTGGCGATCGCCGAGATACTCGCGCGCCAGCTCGCGCATGCGCTGGAACGGGCGGTACTGCACCGCATGCATTTCGTCGACGATGTACGCGGCAATGCGCATGAACGCATCGACGAGCGTGCCCTTCGTGAGGTGCGCGCGCGCCGCGCGCAGGCGGTAGTGCGCAAGCTCCTTGCGCAGCGCCATGAGCGGCGGCGCGATCGGCTCGAGCGGCTCGTTCGGCGCGACGCCCACCAAGGCCTGCACCCACGGCGCGGTGTAGACGTTGTAGAACACGCTCTCGATCCACGCATCGCGCGCGTCGCGGTATGCGTCCCACGAGGCCTCGATGCTCGCCGACGTCTGCTTTTCGAGCAGCGTGAACGGATTGTCGGGCGCGACCGGCTTGCGATGCTCACGCACTGCCTCGGCAATGGTGGGCAACACGCCGAGCGCAGGGTTCGCATCGCTCATCACGCTGCGCTCCACGCGCGACGGGTGCGACTCGCGCAGCACATGCGCGGTGAGCGCATTGCTCGACGCGCGCACGAACGGCGAGACGAAGAGGTCGTAGAGGCGCTGGTTGTTCTCCGCGAAGCGGCGCACCACCTCGAAGGGCTGTTCGTCGTCGCGGCCGTCGTCCAGCGCAAGAATGTCTTCGATGGTGCGCAGTTCGAAGCGGATCTCGTAGCGCCCTTCGAGCGCTTCGAGACGTGCGGCGTCCGGCGTCGAGTCAGTGATCTTCGCTTCGTAGAGGCCCGGCGGCAAGACATCGATCAGGTCGAGCGCCGAAAACAGTTCGGTGTGCTCCTTGTTCGCCACGCTCGCCGAAACGAAGATGCCGAGGTGCCCCACCTTGTCGTGCAGGCAGTACACGATCACCTGCTCGTTGGCGACGATCTCGTCGACGCTCGCGTAGAGGTCGGGAATCCAGTTGAGCGCCTGCTGCGGCGGCGTGATGTTGTCGCCCCACGAGGCGAGCACGATGATCGGCGTGCGGATGTTGCGCAGGTCCACCGGCGAGCGTGCGTTCTTCGCGTACACCTCGTTGCGCGTGAGGTGATTGCCGACGAAGAGGTTCTGCACGATCCAGTCGATCTCGGCGCGATTGAGCTGGAAATGGCCGCCCCACCACCGCTCGAATTCGAGGAAGCGCTCGCGCTCGGTATCGACACGCGAGTAGAGGCTGTAGAGCTTGCCCCAATACGTATTGGCAGGATTGAGGTTCTCGAAGTTCTGCACGAGATGCGCGCCGTCGAAATGGCCGTCGCCGAGGTCGGCAGCGAGCGACGACATCCACGAGCCGCCCAGCATGCCGCCCGAGTAGCGCATGGGGTTCTTGCCGCGCACGCCGGCCCAGTACGAAAGCGGCGAGCCGGCCAGCATGAGCGGGCCGACCAGCCCGGGCGCGGAAGCCGCGAGCACCGCCGCGGCCCAGCCGCCCTGGCAGTTGCCGATGATGAACGGCAGGCCATCCGATTCGGGATGCAGCTCGCGCACGCGTTGAATGAACACGGCTTCCGCCTGTGCGACCGACTGGATCGTCTGGGTTTCGCACGGCACCGGGAAGAAGGTCACGAAATAGCACGGGTGGCCCTTGCGCAGCGCGATGCCCACTTCGCTGTCCATCTTGAACCCGGCAATGCCCGGGCCGTGGCCCGCGCGCGGATCGATCACGACGAATGGACGCATGCGCGGGTCGGTGGGCACACCTTCCTCGGGCTTGATGCGCAGGAGTGCGTAATTGCAGGGGTCGTCGAGCTCGCGGCCATCGGCGATCACTTCATAGTCGAACGCGAGCACAGGCGGCATGCCCGCCTGCTCGTGCACATAGGTCTGGTTGCCGCGCTCGCGCAGCACGTCGAGGAACAGCACGCCGCGCTGCCAGGCGTCGTAGAGGTAGTCGTAGAGGGGCTGCGCGACCGCAGGCGCGGTTTGCGCCGACTCGAATGCCCGGCTCACTGCCGACGTCACGGCCGAGGCCGCCCCGGCGAGCGCTGCGGGGGGTGATGACTCCTCGTCGGACGAGGCCGCGAGGGGCCAGAAAGGCGCGAAGGGCCAGAAAGACGTGCCCGAGGCGAACGTGGGCAAAAACGAAAAAGGCGACGTGAACGGCGAAGACAGCGGCGAGGAGGGGGAAACTGCCACGAGACGAATCTCCTTTAAGGGAGCGCACACTCGCCTCGCGGCAAGCATGCGCCAGGCCGGCGCGGGCCGCGGCGAACGCACGCACGCCAGGGCGTACGCGGGGCCTGGCCGCCGCCCGCGCCCGCCCTCAGGAGGTCGGTGCTGCGGGCTACGGGGCCGGCAAAAGACGCACGCGGCCGCGTGCGCGCGCTATGCGCCTCGCGGCCACGAGATGAAAAGAACCAGATCATGCTGCATTGCGGCATATCAAAACTTAGGCTGCGGCCCTGCGAAAGTCAAGGCGCGCCGCGGCCCGGTGGGCCGGGCCCATGATCGCAACGCCCTGTGAACGAAGCATG
>DATBXG010000810.1:0-2481 GCA_036514415.1 Paraburkholderia sp. | reverse complement strand
TAGATCGTCCATGCTTCGAGCCGGTTGCGCGGCGCCGGGTCGCGCTCGAGCACACAGCGCACGTCGCCGAGCAGCAGCGGCACGAGCCGTTCGGCCACGCTCACGCCGAGAGCGCCGTAGGCCTGGCGCACGCTTTGCGATCCTGAGTGCTTTCCGAGGACTACTGATCGTTGCCGGCCGAGCTCGGCGGGATCGAATCCTTCGTAGGTCGCGGGGTGCTTTGCGATGCCGTCGGCATGAATGCCGGACTCGTGCGTGAAGACGCCGCTGCCCACGATGCTCTTGTTGAACGAGACGGTGCGGCCCGATGCGCTTTCGACCAGCCGCGAGATGCCGAGCAGCGCCGTGGTGTCCACGCCGGTGTCGCGTCCCAGCAAATGGCGTGCGCCCATGACGATCTCTTCGAGCGCCGCATTGCCGGCGCGCTCGCCAAGGCCGTTGGCGGTGGTGTTCGCGTGAGTGGCGCCGGCCCGCAGGGCGGCCAGCGTGTTGGCGGTGGCGAGACCGAGATCGTCGTGCGCATGGATCTCGATTTCTAGGTCGACGGCGTCGCGCAGCCTTGCAATGGCCTCGTAGGTCGAGAACGGATCGAGTACGCCGAGCGTATCGGCAAAACGCACGCGCTGCGCGCCGTGTTGCTGAGCGCAGCGCGCCACTTCCACGAGGAAGGCGGGGTCTGCACGCGAGGCGTCTTCCATGCCGAGGGAAATCTTGCGGTCGCTTTTCGCTGCTTGCGCGATAAGGCGCGCGATCTGTCCGAACACCCAGCTGCGCGGCTGCCGCAGCTTGTGTTGCAGATGAATGTCCGATACGGGAATCGACAGGTGGACGATGTCGGGATTGCAGCGCAACGCCGCCGCCAGATCGCTCTCGGTCAGCCGGCCCCATACCATCAGCCCGGCGTCGAGGTTCAGGTCGACGATTGCCTTGATGCACGCGATCTCGTCTTCGCCCATGGCCGGAATGCCGATTTCGAGTTCGGCCACTCCGGCTCGCGAAAGAGCCGTCGCGATCGCGCATTTTTCTTCGAGCGTGAACGCGACGCCGGCGGTCTGCTCGCCATCGCGCAGCGTGGTGTCGTTGATGATCGGGACGAACATGTGAGTGGTCTCCGGTTGCCACCATGAGATTGCAAGGGTTGTGCCAGGCGTTGATCGCTGCTGCAACGGGCTCTGACTGTGCTATCCGGAGGCTGCGTGTTGCTTGTGAATGTGTGTTGTGCGGTTCTTCGTGTCGCGAATGTTCCGTTCCGGACAGCATCGAGGCCCGAGGGAGAATCGGCCGCGCGCCATTGCGCGGCGCGCGACGCCCTCAGCGTTCGCGGGCGAGATTGCGCGTGTGTCTCGGCAACTCGATGGTGAGGTCGGCGTCGCGCAGCTTCACACAGCAGGCGAGGCGCGATTGCGCTTCCAGCCCCCATGCGTGATCGAGCTGGTCGCTTTCCTCGTCGTCTGGCGGCGCGAGTGAGTCAGCGCCTGCGCGCACGTAGACGTGGCAGGTCGCGCAGGCGGCGACCATCTCGCATGCGTGCTCAATCGCGATGCCCGATTCGAGCAGGTTTTCGCAGAGCGAAGCGCCACTTCGGACTTCGAGTGTCCGTCCGTCCGGACATAGTTCGGGGTGCGGGAGAATCCGGATGATCGGCATGGTGTTGTTCGTTCAGGCGAGGCTGTCGAGCGCGCGGCCCGCGAGTGCGTGGCGAATGGAAGCGTCCATGCGCCGCGCCGCGAAGGTTTCGGTCGCGCGCGACAACTCATCGGCTGCCGCGCGTAGCGTGTTGGCCGCCGCGCCCACTTCGAGCGCGTCGGCCACGCGAAACGCGCTGTGCCGGATGGCCGCGAACTCAGACTCGGAGAGCAGCGCGGCATCGGCAGCAAGGGCGGTTTCGGTCGCGTCCAGCAGGCGCCGTGCGTCGATCTGCGTCTCGCGCAGCGTGCGCAACTGCATGTCGTCGACCGATGTGTCGATGGCCTCTTTCAGCATGGCGGCGACCTGGGCATCGCTGAGACCATAGGACGGCTTGACCTCGACGCGCGCTTCGGTGCCGGTCGTCTGCTCCCGGGCCGTGACGGCGAGCAGCCCATCGGCGTCGATCTGGAACGTCACGCGAATGCGCGCTGCGCCGGCGACCGCGGGCGGAATGCCGTGCAACTCGAAGCGCGCGAGCGAGCGGCAGTCCGCGACCGATTCGCGCTCGCCCTGCACGACGTGTATCGACATCGCGGTCTGGCCGTCCTTGAAGGTGGTGAATTCCTGCGCGCGGGCGAGGGGCAATGTCGAATTGCGTGGGATGATCTTTTCGACGAGCCCGCCCATCGTTTCGAGGCCAAGCGAGAGCGGGCAGACGTCGAGCAACAGCCACCCTTCGCCGTTGCCATTGCCGGCCAGTACGTCCGCCTGCCGCGCTGCGCCGAGCGCCACGACCTGATCGGGATCGATGTCGGCCAGCGGCGGGCGGCCGAAAAAGGCGTGCACGGCGTC
>DATBXG010000809.1:0-2267 GCA_036514415.1 Paraburkholderia sp. | reverse complement strand
AAGTGTGGTGCTAGCCATGTTTCCTTCGTATGCCGGCTGACCCGCACCGGCGGTGACTAAAAAGTTGGCGAATCGTAACCCTACAATTAAAAAGGTGCAACCACTCCCCAAATATGGTTGCACCCTTCGCGAGGCCTTGTGCAGCCGGGCTTCGCGGCTGATGGCCGTCCGCTGGGCCGCGCCGGTTGCGCTCGGGATTTTCCCTGGTCGAGCAACACGCTGGACAACCCTAATCGATTCCGCGGCCGTGCCGTTATACAAACAGAGCGGGGGTTGTTGGTCACAAGAAATAGCGTAGGGACCGGAAAATGGAAAAGATGCTGGTGATTGCGGGAATCTGGACGATGTGCGCCCTGTGCGCCGTGTTTTTCATCCGCGGCGCGACAGCGCCCGACGAGCGCCGCATGAGCTTGAAGCGAGCGGCGCGCAGTCAGGTGGCCGATACGGTCGGCAACTAGGGAAGGACGGCGGGGTCAATGCCGCGTGGCCGCGTTTGGGCCACGCCGGCTTCGCTTCCGCTCGCATTGCGGGGCCGTAGCCCGGCTGATCGCAGCCCGACCGATCGTGGCCCGGCTAGATATCCAGCGGATCGACTTCGAGATTCCAGCGCAGCACCCCGCGCAACGCGCGCAGCGCGGGCTGCCACGCGTGCAGCGTTGCCTGTAGCGCGGCGCGCGACTGGCTCTCCACGAGCAGTTGTGCGCGATGCACGTTCATCACCTTGACGATGGTGAGCGGCACCGCATCGTAGGCCATCACGCGCTGCGCGGCGGGAATCGCCGTGAGCGCCTCGGCGGCCTGGGCGAGAAACGCCAGCGCGGCCTCCAGCGTGCGCCCTTCGGCGCGCAGCAGCGCCTGATAGACGAACGGCGGCAGGTGCGCATCACGCCGCTCACCTAATTGCGCGTTCGCAAAACCCACATAGTCCTGGCGCGCCAGCGCGTGATAGAGCGCATGGCGCGGATAGCGCGTCTGCACGAGCACCTCGCCGGGCAGCCCCGCGCGACCGGCCCGGCCGCTCACCTGCATCAGCTGCGCGAAGAGGCGCTCGCTCGCCCGGAAATCGTGCGAAAAGAGCGCATTGTCGGCGTTCAGCACGCCAACGAGCGACACGCGCTGGAAGTCGTGCCCCTTCGCGATCATCTGCGTGCCGACGAGGATGTCGACGTCGCCCGCGTGCACGTCGGAGAAAAGTGCCTGCGCGCTGCCCTTGCGGCGGGTGCTGTCGGCGTCGATGCGCAGCACCCGCGCGCCCGGCACCGCGCTCGCGAGCGCCTCCTCGATGCGCTGGGTGCCGCGTCCCATCGGCGCGATGTCGACGTTGCCGCACTCGGGGCATGAATGCGGAATGCGCGATTCCCAGCCGCAGTGGTGGCAGCGCAGCGCTCGCTCGGGCTTGTGGAGCACGACGTACGCGCTGCAGCGCGGGCAGCCCGCCACCCAGCCGCAGGCATCGCAGGCGAGCGTGGGCGCATAGCCGCGCCGGTTCAGGAACACGAGACTTTGCTCGCCGCGCTCGAGGCGCGCCTTCATCGCCGCGACCAGCGGCCCCGAAAGCCCTTCGAACGACGCGCGCCCTCGACGCCGCTCCTCTTCGAGATCGATGAGCTTGACGGTCGGCAGCACCGCGTCGGCAATCGCGCGGCGCGAGAGCGTGAGGCGCGTGTAGCGGCCCTGCTCGGCCTGCCACCAGCTTTCGAGCGACGGCGTGGCCGAGCCGAGCACGACCGGTACGCCGAGCTGCTTCGCGCGCCATACGGCGAGATCGCGCGCCGAATAGCGCAGCCCTTCCTGCTGCTTGTAGGCGGGGTCGTGCTCCTCGTCGATCACGAGCATCGCGAGGCGCGGCAACGAGGCGAGCACCGCGAGCCGCGTGCCGAGCACGATGCGCGCGCGGCCCGTGTGCGCCGCGAGCCAGTTGCGGGCGCGCTCGCCTTCGGCGAGGCCGCTGTGAAGCGTGACGATGGCCTCGTCGGCGAGTGTGGCCGCGAAGCGTGTGCGAAAGGCCGCCTCGAACTGCGGCGTGAGATTGATTTCCGGGACCAGCACGAGCGCCTGGGCGCCCGGGTCGCGCTCGAGCAGCGCCGCGAGCGCGCGCAGATAGACCTCGGTTTTGCCGCTGCCCGTCACGCCGTGCAGCAGGAAGGGCGCGAAGCCGCTCGCCGCGCCGATGGCTTCCACGGCGTCGGCTTGCTCGTCGCTCAGGCGCGGGACTTCCACCACGGCGGCAGTCTCCGCGGCGCTGTTGGCCACGCTTGCGGCCGCGC
>DATBXG010000808.1:0-3433 GCA_036514415.1 Paraburkholderia sp. | reverse complement strand
CAACGCACGAGGACAACATCAATGCGCACGACCGGGTCTTCCGGAAACATGACCCTGCTCACCGAGCATGACGACGCGACCGGACGCGAACTGCGTTCACTGCGCCTCGAATCGGCGGCCGACGGCAAAAGCCTCTTGCTGATCGAAGTCGACGAGCGCAAGCCGGGCATCCATCGCGAAGTGCGTTACGAAATCACACCGGCCGAGCTGATCGCGGCAATTCGCGCGCAAGGCGCCGAGCTACCCGGGGAATCGCACACGCGCTAAGCGCACGGAAACAGGCGGTGCAAGCGTGGCGCGCGTCACTGCGTGCCGCTGTTTTGCGCCGCTTTCTGCCGCCTTTCTGTCGCCCGGTTTCAATCCGGCGCTTTTTTCGCATGCTTGCCACGCACGGCAGGTAAGCTCACGCACACAGAAGCACGATCGGCCGTGATGCGCCGGTCCCGGCGGACGCACACTTCGCGAGTCGCGCACGCGCGCATGTAGCCTCGCTTGCACGCCTTCGAAATGCGTCCATAATCTTTACGTTACCCTCCTCTCTTTCCCGTTTCTCCGCTCAAGGCGCAACGGAAGTAAGCCGATGCTACATGACCTCATCGCGCAATACGGGCCTGCGCTGGTGTTCCTCAATGTGCTCGCCGCATCGCTAGGGCTGCCCGTGCCCGCGATGCCCGCGCTCGTGCTGTTCGGAGCGATGGCGGCCATGCACCCCGGTTCGATCGGCCAGCAGGTGGTGCCGGTCCTCGGGCTCTCCGTGCTCGCCATGCTCATCGGCGACAGCGTGTGGTTCCTGGCCGGGCGCCTCTATGGCGGCAATACGCTCAAGACGCTCTGCAAGCTCTCGCTTTCGCGCGACACCTGCGTGAAGAAAACCGAGCGCTTCTTCGGCCGCTGGGGCGTGCGCGTGCTCGCCGTGGCCAAGTTCGTGCCGGGGCTTTCGCTCGTCTCCGTGCCGCTGGCGGGCGCGATGAGCGTGCCCTACCGCCAGTTCGTCGGCTTCGACGGCATTGGGGCGGCGCTGTGGTCTGGCACCGGTCTCCTGATCGGCGTGATGTTCGCACCGCAAATCGACATGCTGATGAGCGGCGCGAGCCGCCTGGGCCATTTCGCCCTCGTCGTGGTGGCCTTGCTGCTGGTGCTCTACGCGACCTACCGCTGGCAGCGCCGCCGCCAGCTCATCAAGAAGCTCGCGAACGCGCGCATCACGGTGGAAGACCTCTACCGCGCGATGAGCGGCAAGCCGCCGCCCGTGGTGTTCGACATCCGCTCCGAGGAAAAGCGCAAGCTCGATCCGTACATCATTCCGGGCGCGCTCTTCGCCGACGAGCGCAAGCTGGACGACATTCTCTCGAAGTACGCGCGCGATCAGAAGCTCGTGATCTACTGCTCGTGCCCCAATGAAATTTCCGCGGCCTGGATGGCGAAGACGCTCATCGAGGCCGGCTTTACCGACGTGCTGCCGCTACTCGGCGGTCTCGACGCGTGGCGCGATGCAGGGCGCACGCTCGAGTCGCTGCAGATGAAGGCGCACGCCGACGTCCCGGTCAACATCACACCGAAAGCTGTCTGATCCGGGCGGCCCGCTCCCGAGCCGCCCGCACGAGGAGAACCGCCAGATGGGCACGATCACCGAAGCCGAGGCACCCGATTCCGCGGTGCCTCCTTCCACGAGCCGCCACTCCGACACGCAGCCGCAACCCGCCGAAGCGCCGTTCTCGACGCTCTCCTCGCGGCTCCACCAGATGTTCCCCGAGCTCACCGACGACGAGATCGCGCGCCTCGCGCGCTTCGGCGAAGAGCGCCACTTCGCCACCGGAGAACTGCTCTTTCGCACCGGCGAAACCGGCCCCGGCATGTTCGTGCTGCTCTCCGGTTCGGTCAAGATATTCCAGCGCGACGGTCTGGGCCGTGAGCGGCTCAATGTCGAGCATGGGCGCGGGCATTTTCTCGCCGAAGTGGGCCAGCTCTCGGGCGGCCCGGCGCTCGTCGACGGTATCGCGCTCGAACCCGTCGATGCGATCCTGATTCCGCCGGAGCAGCTGCGCGCGGCCATCGTCGCCGAAGCCGAACTGGGCGAGCGCATCGTGCGCGCGCTGATCCTGCGCCGCGTCTCGCTCATCGAAAAGGGCGCGGGCGGCCCGATTCTCGTCGGCAAGCACGACGATCCCGCACTCGTCTCGCTCCAGGGTTTCCTCTCGCGCAACGGCCATCCGTATTCCGTCCTCGACGAGCGCGACGAAAGCATGCTCTGCGTGGTCGAGCGCTTTGCCGCGAGCTGCGAGGACCTGCCGCTCGTGATCTGCCCCGACGGCTCGGTGCTGTACCATCCCACGCCGCCCGAGCTGGCCACCTGCCTTGGCATCCTGCCCGAGCTGGACGGCCAGCGCGTCTACGACGTGGCCGTGGTGGGCGCGGGGCCGGCGGGCCTGGCAACAGCGGTGTACGCGGCGTCCGAGGGCCTCTCGGTGATCGTGCTCGATTCCCGCGCGCCGGGCGGTCAGGCGGGTGCAAGCTCGCGCATCGAGAACTACCTGGGCTTTCCCACCGGCATCTCGGGCCAGGCGCTCGCGGGCCGCGCGTTCGTCCAGGCGCAAAAGTTCGGCGCGCACGTGGCGATTCCGGTGACGGTGCGCGCGCTGCACTGCGATGAAGTCCCACGCCGCCTCACGACCTGCACAGGCGACGTACGCGCGCATACGGTGGTGATCGCGAGCGGCGCGGTGTACCGCAAGCCCGCCATCGAGGGAATCGACCGCTATACGGGCCACGGTGTCTATTACTGGGCCTCGCCGGTCGAGGCGAAGCTTTGCAAGCACGAGAACGTGGTGCTCGTCGGTGGCGGCAACTCGGCGGGGCAGGCCATCGTCTATCTCTCCACGCATGCGCGCCAGATCGACGTGCTGATCCGCAAGGCCGGCTTCGAATCGACGATGTCGCGCTATCTGATCGACCGCATTGCCTCGCTCCCGAACGTGAAGGTGCATGGACATAGCGAGATTGGCAGCCTTGGCGAAGACGCGAGCGGACTCGCTTGCGTGCGCCTGAAAATGCCGTGCCCCGAAGGCATCGACCATTTCGATGCGCGCCACCTGTTCCTCTTCACGGGCGCGGACCCGAACACGGGGTGGCTGCGCGCATGCGGCGTGGCGCTCGACCCGCACGGCTTCGTGCTGACCGGCGACAACGAGTCGTGCAGCCTCGCGACTTCGGTGGAAGGCGTCTACGCGATCGGCGACGCGCGCGCGGGTTCGACCAAGCGCGTGGCCGCGGCAGTAGGCGAAGGCGCGGCCGTGGTCGCGCAAATCCATCAGCGGCTCGCCGCGCAGCGGCCGGTAACGGTAGTCGCGGGCGTTCATGCGTGAGCGCGCTGCGGATGTCGCAGAAGCGCCCACGGTTGCCGAAGCCAGTTCCTCGCTAATTCTGCCGCTTGCGG
>DATBXG010000807.1:0-6422 GCA_036514415.1 Paraburkholderia sp. | reverse complement strand
CGTCGAGAAATAGCAGCGCCGGGTCGCCAAGCAGCGCCTGGGCGAAGCCAAGCCGCTGCTTCATCCCTTTCGAGTATTCGCGCACCTTGCGGCCAGCCGCGGCGGTGAGGCCAACCTGGTCTAGCAGAGGCGCGCATTCCGCCGTGTCGGCGCCCTTGAGCCGTGCGAAGAAGCGCAGCGTCTCGAGCCCGGTCAGATTGTCATAGAGCACGACGTTTTCAGGCAGATAGCCGAGCCTGCGCTTGACCGCGCGAAACCGCGGGCCGCCAACGCATTCGCCATCGACCTGCACGCGCCCGGCGTCGGCTACGAGAAGGCCGAGCATGAGCTGGAACAGCGTGCTTTTTCCTGCGCCGTTGCGACCTATGAGCCCAAACAATTCGCCCTTGCGAATGGTCAGGTCAACGCCTTCGAGCGCGGGCAGCGCGCCGAACGATTTGGCGACGCCTGCGAGTTCAATCATGCTGCCTCCCGACCCAACGCGACCACGCTGTGTGCGACGGCTGCATACGCGGCGCGGCGTCGACCACGCTCGGCACCGCTACCAGCGGGAACTGCTGCGCGATCAGGCGCAGCGACTGCACGGCGGGGCTGTTCATCAGCACGCTCACCGCCGGTACGCGCCAGCTCAGCCGGTCGACGAGATCGTTCGCCGTATAGGGAATGTCGCCGATGCCGCGGCCGCGCTTGTCCCAGCCGAAATAGTTGCTCCAGTAGTTGCCGGTCCACGCGACGTCGCTCGCGGCGACGTAGCGGATCTGCTCGCGGTTCTGGATGAAGTCGTTGCCGGTCACATCGTTATGGACCGAGCCGCCCCACAGGTGCACGCCGACGTTGTTGTCCACGACGAGGTTGCCGCGCACCGTGTTGTATTCGGCGTCGTAGATGAAGAAGCCGCGCTGGTTTCCGGCGACGACATTGTTCTCGATCACCGAATCCTGGAGCGTGCGCAACATGATTCCATGGTCCGTGTTGCCCCACACCCTGTTGTTCTTCACGACCTGGTTGCGCGACTCCATGATCGCGAGTCCACCCCGGTTGTGATACACCTCGTTGCCGTCCCATACGTTGTAGTACGAGTTCATGTAGTGCGTTCCGTAGCGGACGTCGTGAATCGAGTTGTCCTTGAAAAGCGCATGCTGCGAAACGTCGACGTAAATCCCGTCACGCGAATAGCTGATCGTGTTGCCGATGATCTGCGCGCCCGTCGTGTTGTACAGCTGGATGCCGTTGCCGCGATCGGGCGAGCGCAAGTCGCGCTTGCCGACGATCACGTTGCCGCGCACACGCACATCGGCCGCGTGTTCGATCCACATTCCAAACAGGTTGTAGACGAGCTCGCAGCGATCGATCTCGGCGCGATCAGCGCCGGGCTGCACATAAACGCCCGCGTTTTGCGCGGTCAGGTTGGCTCCGCTGTTCACGATCGCAAGACCGCTGATCGTCACGTCGGGCGCCGCGATGCGGATCACGTCGCCTGCGTTGCGTCCGTCGATCATCGGCCGGCCGATCCCGCGCAGCGTGAGCCGCTTGCCGATCTTGAGATTCTCCTCGTAGCGGCCGCCATAGACGACGACCGTGTCACCCGGCTGGGCCGCATCGATCGCCGTACCCACCAGCTCGCCGGGATGCACGGTGAGCGTGGCGGCTGCGACGGCGCGCACGAACAGCGTCGCAAGCGCGGGTACCGCGGCAAGAGGGAACTCCAGCATTCTGGACTGCCAACAATAGGGGTTTTTCGATGTTCGAACGGCGCTTGCCTGGCGGGCCAGGGACGCGCATCGTCCTGGCCCGCTGCGCTGGCGCTACGGCGTCGGCGCGCTACGCCTGAACCAGCATGCGCGAGCGCATTTCAAGGTGCAGCGCGTGGCAGAAGTTCGTGCAGTAGCACCAGAACACCCCCGGTTTGTCCGCGATGAACGTGACGGACTGGGTTTGCTGCGGGTGCACGACGAAATTGATGTTGTAGAACGGAATGGCGAAGCCGTGCGTGAGATCCTCGACCTTGTCCAGATTCGTCAGGATGATCGTGACTTCGTCGCCCTTCTTCACCGTCCACTCGCGCAGCCCGAACACGGGGGCCTGAGAGGTCAGATGAACCGTGACCTTCCTCCCCTGCCGCTCGACACGGCAGTCCTTCGGGGTCTTCACCGCGAGCGGGAACTCGTTCAGGTCGTAAATCTGCCGCGTCTTGATGATGTCCCGGCGCACCATGATCGAATCGTGCGGCTCCGGATAGAGCGGATGGTCGCCAACGATCACCATCTTCTCGCCGCTGATGTCGATCAGCTGCGAACTGTCCGGATGCAGCGGACCAACGGGCAGATAGCGGTCCTTCGAAAACTTGTTGTCCGAGATGAAGAACTGGCCGTCCGGCTCGCGCGTCTCGCCCATCGACGTGAAGCCGTGACCCGGCTGATAGTGGACGTCCACGCGATCGACGACGACCTTCGCGTCCTTGTCGCCCTTGTATGCCTTCATCGCGGCAGCGAGATCCCACTTGACGATCTGGCTGTCGAGGAAGAGCGTGGTGTAGACGAACCCTTTGCCGTCAAACCCGGTGTGCAGCGGCCCAAGACCAATTTCGGGCTCGGCGACGACGGCGTCTCGCGGGTCCTTGAACTCGCCGTCGAACCACTTGAGCATCAGTTCATGCGAGATGACGGTCGCAGTAGGCGAGAGCTTGCCTGAACACGCGTAGTATTTGCCGTCCGGCGAGATGTTCACGCCATGCGGATTCTTCGGCACGGGAACGTAGCACGTGAGCGCGGTTTTCGGGTCCGCGCTGGCTTCATGCGTACCGTCGACCACCGGCACCGGCGAGTTGCCGATGTGGAAGAACTTGCCGGCCTTCACGGCGGCTTCGATGCGCGCGATGTTGAAGAATACGCAAGCGTCGCGTTCGGCGGACATCATGTCTTCGTAATGGACGCCGTTTTCCGTGTTGTACTGGTTCGAGCAAGCGAGCTTGCCGTCGTACGAGGTCGCGACGAGATCCATGTTGCCGTCGACCTTGACCTGCCAGCGCGGCTGCATCGTCTTCGTGTCGAGGCAGGTGAACAGACAGAAGTACTTCTTCGGATCGTCCAGGTCGCGCCCGTCGTTGGGCTGTGGCGTGTGGAATTCGGCGCCGCAGAACACACGGGTCGTGCTGTTGATCTTTTCGTCGAGCGGATCGCGCTTGTCCGGGAAGATGCCGTGAAAGCCCTGCACATTCGGCAATTGCGTGATCGCGTCGCACTCCATCGTGTCGAGACGTACACGCGCGACCCGCGCATTGATCTTGTCGTTCACGAAGATGTAGCGGCCGTCATACACGCCGTCGGTATACGACATGTGAACGTGGTGAGTGTCGCCGGTGATGTAGTTCAGCTGACCGTTCGGCCGCGTACCGATGATCTTTCGCGATTCATTCGTGATGCCCCAGCCCGACATGCAATCGACGTTGAACACCGGAACGCGCCGGATCTCGCGCCCGGAGGGCAGCCCGTGCACGCGGAGGTCGCCCGAGTGCCCGCCGCTCGAAAAGCCGTAGTACGTGTCGAGCTTGCCGGGATGCACTTCATACTTGTCCCAGTCGATGGCGGTGCCGGCGCTCGCACCGCTTGTGCCGCTCCCTGCATTGCCCGCTGCCGCGGCGGTGGTCTCGCCGCCGCCCTTGTTGCAGGCGGCCAGGCCGAGTGACAGGCTGGCTCCCGCAAGACCCGCAACCGCGGAAGAAGCAAGGAACCTGCGACGCCCCGAGTCTTGTGGAGTTACGGTCTTTCCGGATTCTTCTTTTGAAGATGTCATCACGCTCTCGCTCGTCAATTCGTTTCAACGTCGACCAATCGGCTCGATGCCGGAGAAAGGTCTCTCACGACGTCGAGGTAAATCGCTGCAATTAAACAATTCGCGGATAGAGGAATCGCACGCTCCATTCCAAAAAATAAACGCTTCGAACTTTCCTTTCTCATTCATGCTGCCAATACGCCTTCAATTCGTTTCGCCTTCAATTCGTTTGCGATCTGAATGAATGGCTTCAGTGGCATAGTTTGGCGTGCCGGTCGCAGATGCGACTTGATTTATCTTAAAAAGAAGTATGTGCCATGCTCCATTTCCGGGTGATGCGGCGTTCGGACGCGACGCTCGGCACGCCCTGCGGCAAAACGTCCAATTTGATAAGCATCAAATGGGTGGATAGCTAAAAAAACATAATGACAAGCGTCACAACGCATTCGATCGCCAGGCCGCGCGGTGCGTCATTGTCTGGAGCATTGGAAAATTGTTCATTTCCCGAAAAATCATCCTGATTTCGCTGGCCGTGGTTGCTGCCATTGCGGCTGGATTCTGGCTAACGCTCAGGACACCGGAGGTCTACGTCCAGGGCACTTATGTGTTCGGCACGCGCGTGCAACTGGCGCTCTATGGCGTGCCGCTCGAGCAGGCTCAACAGGACGCCGACGCGGTCTTCTCGCACTTCCAGACCATGCATCGCGAGATGCATGCATGGCAGCCCTCGGAACTCACCCGGCTCAACCACAGCATCGCAGCAGGCGAACCATTCCAGGCCTCCCCCGAGCTTGCCCAGATCCTGCGAGCGGCAAGGCAGCTTTCACTCGATACCCAGGGACTCTTCGATCCCGCTATTGGCAGGCTCATCCGGCTATGGGGCTTTCAGGCCGATCAATTCGACGTGAAACCGCCATCGCGCGACGCGGTACAGCGCGAAGCAGCGCTTCGCCCACGCATCGCCGACCTCTCGATCTCGCCATCCGGTGTCGTCAGTAGTGCCAACCGTGCGGTCGCAATCGATTTCGGCGGTTATGCGAAGGGCTGGTCGCTGGACGCCGCCGCCGCGATCCTGAAGCAGCGCGGTGTCGAAAACGCGTTGATCGACGTGGGCGGCAACCTGCTCGCGCTCGGGAGCAAGGGCGGCGCGCCCTGGCAGGTCGGCATCCAGGACCCGCGCCAACCCGGCACGCTCGCAACGCTCGAGCTGCACGACGGCGAGGCGATCGGCACGAGCGGCGACTACGAGCGCTTCTATGAGTCCAACGGCGTGCGCTACTGCCACATCCTCGATCCGCGCACGGGCTTTCCCGCCACGCAGAGCGAGTCGGTGACCGTGCTCGTGAAGCCCGGCCTGCATGCGGGCGCGTTGTCGGACGGCGCAAGCAAGCCGCCGTTCATCGCCGGTTCGGCGGCGGCGATGTCGCTGGCGCGCAAGATTGGCGTAGAGGCCGTGCTGCTGGTCGACGCACAGGGGCGCGTGTGGGCGTCAGCGCCCATGGCGGCGCGGGTGCGCTTTGCGGATCCGTTGCTGCGCCCCGCGCAGCTGGATTGAGCCGCCGGAATCCCGCCATGACGTACGCACCCAGCATCGACCTGCGCAACGTGAGCTTCAGCCGCGGCGGACGCGCGATCCTCAACGAGGTCAGCATGACGATCGCAAGCGCCGGGCTGGTGGCGATCGTGGGATTCAATGGCGCGGGCAAAACGACGTTGCTCTCGCTACTCGCCACGCTTGCCATGCCTGCACGGGGGAGCATCTTTATCGATGGCATCGACGCTATCGCAAACCCTGCGCAGGTGCGCGGGAAAATTGGCGTCGTGTTTCAGGAGTCTGCGCTGGAACCGCGTTTGAGCGCGCAGGACAACCTCTCTTTCATCGCGCGATGCCAGGGATTGAAAGGACGCGCAGTCCGGCAACGCGTTGGCGAACTGGTGACGACGTTCGGCCTCGAAGCGCTCGCGGACACGGCCGTCCAACGGCTTTCGGGCGGCCAGCGGCGGCGGCTGGAACTTGCGCGCGCACTGATTTCCCGTCCCCGCGTGCTGTTGCTCGACGAGCCCACGCTTGGCCTCGATGTCGCCGCGCGCCATGTGTTCTGGTCGGAAATCAGGACCCTGGTGGGCGAGGGCCACACCGTCCTGTGCGCGACGCACTATGCCGACGAAGCGAGCGACGCCGATCGCGTCGTCGTCCTGCATCAGGGAAGCGTGCTTGCGGATGGCCCGTGGCGGGCACTATGCGCGAGCGTTCCCGGCACGATCCGGCTGAGGGTTCCCGACATCGAAAAAGCACGCCGCTGGCTCTGCGCACAGCGCTATGCGGCGACGTTTGACGAGCACGGTGTCGCGGTGTCGATTGCGAACCCGCAGGCCGCGCTTCCGGCACTGCTGCAACGCATCCCGTGCAGCGTGTCCAGCGTGGATATCGCCACGCCCAATCTCGTGGATCTCGTCGATCACTGGACGCAGCCGTGCGAGAGCGAGCCATGCCTCGCAGCCGAAAAGGCGGCGGCCTAATGATTTTGTCAAGAAACCAGCAGCGGTTTTGGAGCATAGGGCGTCCTGTTGTGAAGGATCGCCCACAGCACGTTCACACGCCGTCTTGCCAGAGCGATGATGATCTGGTGATGTCGCTTCCCTTCCTTGCG
>DATBXG010000806.1:0-4937 GCA_036514415.1 Paraburkholderia sp. | reverse complement strand
GAACGCGTTCTTGCCTTCCTTGCGGTTGATGTGAACCATCTTCAGCATGCCGAGCGCCCAGCCGTGCGGCGAGCAGCGCCCACATCCGCGCCACAACGCTACGCGCGACGCGAGCCAGCACGCTCTGCACCTCAAATCCGTGCCGCTTTCGCCGCTGCGCCATCCGTTTCGCGATACGCCTCAGGATCGATCCGCCGCATTTCCGTTTCGATCCACGTTTCCACGCGCGTGTTCACTTCGTCGGGCGTGAGTCCGGTCGTCTCGATCGGCTTGCCGATCGACACCGTGACTATACCCGGATATTTGATGAACGAGTTTCGGGGCCAGACGTGTCCCGCGTTGTGCGCGATCGGCACCACGGGCGCATCCGTTTCGATGGCGAAGCGCGGGCCGCCCGTCTTGTACTTGCCCTGCTTGCCCACGGGAATGCGCGTGCCTTCAGGGAACATGATCACCCATGCGCCTTCGGCCATGCGCAGCTTGCCCTGGCGTATGACCGAGGTGAACGCGTTCTTGCCTTCCTTGCGGTTGATGTGAACCATCTTCAGCATGCCGAGCGCCCAGCCGAAGAACGGCACGAACAGCAGCTCACGCTTGAACACGTAGCACAGCGGCCGCGGCATGAGTGCGGGAAACGCCAGCGTCTCCCATGCGGACTGGTGCTTCGAGAGCAGCACGGCCGGCCCGTTCGGCAGGTTCTCCATGCCCTCTATGCGGTAGCGGATGCCATTGAGGTGGCGCACGACGAAGAGCGTCGAGCGGCACCAGCCCACGGCCATCCAGTAGCGACGCGTCGCATTCATGAACGGGAACGCGATGAAGCAGGCCGTTGCGTACGGCATCGTGTAGACGATGAGGTAGATGAACAGCAGCAGGGAGCGGATAAAGCGCATCAGTCGAGCCGGTTGGCGTGTTGGGCGTGCGTGTTCACGCGGATTCGTTCGCGAGAAAGTCGAGCGCGAACGAGCGCAGGTCGTCGTGGACCTTCGTGCCTTCGGGCAGGCCGCCTGCGGCAAGCGTCTTCTCGCCCTTGCCCGAGCGCACGAGGTGCGTGGGAAAACCGAGCGCCGCGCCCGCCTGCAAGTCGCGCAGCGAGTCGCCCACCACCGGGGTATCGGCGGGGACGATCTCGAAGCGTTCCGCGATCATCTTGAGCATGCCGGGCTGCGGCTTGCGGCACTCGCAATGGTCCTGCGCCGTATGCGGGCAGAAGAACACCGCGTCGATGCGGCCGCCCACGGCTGTTGCCTGGCGGTGCATCTTCGCGTGCATGGCGTTGAGCGCGGCCATGTCGAACAGTCCGCGCCCGATGCCCGACTGGTTCGACGCCACCGCGACGCGATAGCCCGCCTGATTCAGGCGCGCGATCGCTTCGAGGCTGCCGGGAATCGCGACCCATTCGTCCGGCGACTTGATGAACGCGTCGGAGTCGACGTTGATCACGCCGTCGCGGTCGAGGATCACGAGTTTTCTGGTGGTGCTGGTCGGCATGGCGTCTCGCTCAGTGGTCTCGCTCAGTCCGGCTTATGCGGCGAGCCGCGAGATGTCCGCGACGCTGTTCATCTGGCGATGCAGCGCCTTCAGAAGCGCGAGGCGGTTCGCGCGCAGCGCCGGGTCTTCCGCGTTCACCATGACGTCGTTGAAGAACGTGTCCACGGTTTCGCGCAACGCCGCGAGCGCGCTGAGGGCGCCCGTGTACTCGCGTGCGGCGAGCTGCGTTTCCACGCGCGGCGCGACCTGTTCGAGCTGCGCGTAAAGCGCCTTCTCGGCGGCTTCGACGAAGAGAGCGATCTGCACGCCTGCGTCTTGCGCACTCTCGGACTTCTTGAGGATGTTCGAGATGCGCTTGTTCGCGGCCGCGAGCGATGCCGCTTCCGCGAGCGCCGCGAATTCGCGCACGGCGTCCAGGCGCGCAACGATGTCGTCGAAGCGCGTGGGGTTCAGCGCGAGCACGGCGTCGACTTCGGTGGCCGCAAAGCCGCGTTCGCGCAGCATGCCGCGCAGGCGGTCGATACAGAACTCGTAGATCGCCTGGCTCGATTCCGCAACGGCATCGATGCCGGCAAATTGCGCGTAAGTGGCGCGCAGCAGCTCGACGAGGTCGAGCGGCAACTGCTTCTCGACGAGAATGCGCAGCACGCCCAGCGCGTGGCGGCGCAGCGCGAACGGGTCCTTCTCGCCGGTCGGCGCGAGGCCGATGCCCCAGATGCCGACGAGCGTTTCCAGCTTGTCCGCGAGTGCGACGATCGTGCCCGTCGTGGTGGCGGGCAGGGCGTCGCCGGAGAAGCGCGGCTGGTAGTGCTCGGAGCACGCAATCGCCACTTCTTCGGGCTCGCCGTCGTGGCGCGCGTAGTAGGTGCCCATCGTGCCTTGCAGCTCGGGGAACTCGCCCACCATGTCGGTCAGGAGGTCGGCCTTCGCGAGGCGCGCGCCGCGTTCCGCGAGCGCGATATTCGCGCTGCACATCAAAGCAATCTGGCCCGCGAGCGCTTCGAGGCGCTCCACGCGCTGCAGCTGCGAGCCGAGCTTGTTGTGATAAACCACGTTCGCGAGCAGCGGCACGCGCTCGGCCAGCGGCTTCTTCTTGTCCTGCTCGAAGAAGAACTTCGCGTCGGCCAGGCGCGGACGCACCACGCGCTCGTTGCCCTCGACGATCTCGTCGGGCGTTTGCGTCGCGATGTTCGAGACGATCAGGAAGCGCGAGCGCAGACGGCCCTGGTCGTCGGTGAGCGCGAAGTACTTCTGGTTGGTCTGCATCGTGAGGATCAGGCATTCCTGCGGCACCTGCAGGAACTCGTCCTCGAACTTGCACGCGTAGACCACAGGCCATTCGACGAGCGAGTTCACTTCGTCGAGCAGCGAATCGGGCATCACGACCTTGTCGCTGCCGGCCTGTTCGATGAGTTGCGCGCGGATCGACTCACGGCGGTCGGCGTAGCTCGCGACCACGAAGCCCTTGTGCTGGAGCGTGTGCGCGTAGTCGTCGGCGTGCGTGATGGCGATCAGGCCTTCGGAGAGGAAGCGGTGGCCGCGCGTGGTGTCGTCGGCGTCGATGCCGAATGCCGTGACCGGCACGATCTGGTCGCCGTGCAGCACCGTGAGGCGATGCACGGGGCGCACGAACTGCACGTTGCTGTCATCCGGGCGCTGGTAGGTCATGACCTTCGGAATCGGCAGCTTGCCGAGCGCTTCGTCGAGCACGGCCTGCAGGCCGTCGGCGAGCGTGGCGCCGGGCGCCGGGTAGTGCAGGAAGAACGCTTCGTTCTTGCCGTCGCTCGCGCGCTCCAGGTCGCTTACGGGGAAGTCGGGGAAGCCGAGCGCGGCGAGCTTCTTGGCGAGCGGCGCGGTGGGCTGGCCATTGGCGTCGAGCGCGACCGACACGGGCAGCACTTTTTCGCGCACCTGCTTTTCGGGCGCGACGCTGCGCACGTTCTTGATCGTCACGGCAAGACGGCGCGGCGTGGCGAAACGTTCGAACGACAGGTCGCCTTCGATCAGGTCGCGCGCGGCGAGGCGCTGCGCGATGGCTTCGGCGAACGCGTCGCCGAGGCGCGCGAGGGCCTTCGGCGGCAGTTCCTCGGTCAGCAGTTCGACGAGGAGAGTGGCGTGATGAGCTTGGGTCATTGTTCTTGAGATCCGGTCATTCCTCGGCGAACTTGCGTTCGACCTTCAGCGGCGGCGCCCACGCGGGCATCGCGGCGTCCTGTTCGTCGGTCGTCAGGCCGGGCACGCCGTGCACCGGGTTGCCGAGCATCGGGAAGCCGAGCTTCTCGCGCGACTCGTAGTACGACTGCGCCACGCTGCGCGAGAGCGCGCGAATGCGGCCGATGTACGCCGCGCGCTCCGTCACGGAGATCGCGCCGCGCGCGTCGAGCAGGTTGAAGGTGTGCGCGGCCTTCAGCACGAGTTCATACGCGGGCAGCGCGAGCTGGTGCTCCATCATGCGCTTCGCTTCGCCTTCGTACGCGTTGAAGAACGTGAACAGCAGGTCGACGTTCGCGTGCTCGAAGTTGTACGTCGATTGCTCGACTTCGTTCTGGTGGTAGACGTCGCCGTAGGTGAGGCGGCGCAGTTCGGGGCCGTTCGGGCCTTGCTCTTCCCACTCGGTCCAGACGAGGTCGTAGACGTTCTCGACCTTCTGCAGATACATCGCGAGACGTTCGAGACCGTAGGTGATTTCGCCGAGCACCGGCTTGCAGTCGAGGCCGCCGACCTGCTGGAAGTAGGTGAACTGCGTGACTTCCATGCCGTTGAGCCACACTTCCCAGCCGAGACCCCAGGCGCCGAGCGTGGGGTTCTCCCAGTCGTCTTCCACGAAGCGCACGTCGTTCTGCTTCAGGTCGAAGCCGAGCGCCTCCAGCGAGCCGAGGTACAGGTCGAGAATGTTTTCCGGCGCGGGCTTGAGCACCACCTGGTACTGGTAGTAGTGCTGCAGACGGTTCGGGTTCTCGCCGTAGCGGCCGTCCTTCGGGCGGCGCGAGGGCTGCACGTAGGCCGCGCGCCACGGCTCGGGGCCGATCGCGCGCAGGAAGGTGTGGACGTGCGAGGTGCCGGCGCCGACTTCCATGTCGATCGGCTGGAGCAGCGCGCAGCCCTGCTTGTCCCAGTAAGACTGGAGCGTCAGGATGATTTGCTGAAACGTGAGCATGTGTGCCTGCAGTGTCTTTCGGACTTTCGGGGGCGGAATGCGGCGGCCGGAGCCAGGCGCGCACGCGGGCGGGGCGGCGTGATGCGCTTTCCCTTTTCCCTTGCGTGGCCCGGGCCGGAAGGCGGCCAGGTGCTAAAACGTTGAATTTTACCGGATTGCCGGGGCGTTGAGACCTGGGCGGGGTTTGGGCGGCCCGGAAGGGCGCGCGCGGCGCCTGCTCAGGTCGTTGCGCGCGCCCCGGGCGCCGTGCATTGCTTGCCCGTGGCGCTTATTCGTCGCTTATTCGTCG
>DATBXG010000805.1:0-2173 GCA_036514415.1 Paraburkholderia sp. | reverse complement strand
CGCCGACAACGCAGAGATTGCGAGCGTGCCCGACTTTGGCGCCGACGAGGCGCATCGCGCCATCGCCGCCGCCAACGCCGCGCTCCCCGCGTGGCGCGCGAAAACGGGCAAGGAGCGCGCGGCCGTGCTGCGGCGCTGGTTCGACCTCGTGATCGAGCACGCCGACGACCTCGCCGCCATCATGACCGCCGAGCAAGGCAAGCCGCTCGCCGAAGCGCGCGGCGAAGTGGTGTACGGCGCGTCGTTCCTGGAATGGTTCGCCGAAGAGGCCAGGCGCGTGAACGGCGACGTGCTCGCGAGCCCCGCGAGCGACCGCAAGCTCGTCGTGCTCAAGCAGCCGATCGGTGTGTGCGCCTCGATCACCCCCTGGAATTTCCCGATCGCGATGATCACGCGCAAGGTCGCGCCGGCCATCGCCGCGGGCTGCACGATCGTCGTGAAGCCCGCCGAGCAAACGCCGCTTTCCGCGCTCGCGCTCGCGGAACTCGCGCAGCGCGCGGGCGTGCCCAAGGGCGTGTTCAACGTCATCACCTCCGACTCGGCGAACTCCATCGAGGTCGGCCGTGCGCTGTGCGAGAGCGATGTCGTGCGCCATCTCTCGTTCACGGGGTCGACGCCGGTGGGCCGCATCCTCATGCAGCAGTGCGCGCCGACGGTCAAGAAGATCGCGCTGGAACTGGGCGGCAACGCGCCCTTCATCGTCTTCGACGACGCCGATCTCGACGCCGCCGTGGAAGGCGCGATGATCTCGAAGTACCGCAACGCGGGCCAGACCTGCGTCTGCACAAACCGCTTCTATGTACACGACAAGGTGTACGACGCCTTCGTCGAAAAGCTCGCGGCCGCTTCGCGCAAGATCAAGGTGGGCAATGGCTTCGAGAGCGGCGTGAGCCAGGGGCCGCTGATCGACGACGCAGCCGTCGCCAAGGTCACGCAGCACATCGACGATGCGACCGCCCAGGGCGCCAGGCTCGTCGCGGGCGGCAAGGTCAGTTCGGGCCGCTATGTCGAGCCGACTGTGCTCGCCGACGTCACGCGCGAGATGCTGATCGCGCGCGAGGAAACCTTCGGCCCGGTCGCCGCAGTGTTCCGCTTCAGCGACGAAGCCGAGGTGATCGGCCTGGCCAACGACACCGAGTTCGGCCTCGCCTCGTACTTCTACAGCCGCGACATTGGCCGCGTCTGGCGCGTGGCGGAAGCGCTGGAGTACGGCATGGTCGGGATCAATACCGGGCTCATTTCGAACGAGGTTGCGCCGTTCGGCGGCGTGAAGCAGTCGGGTCTCGGACGCGAAGGTTCGAAGTACGGCATCGACGAATACGTCGAGCTCAAATATCTGTGCATTGGCGTCTGAGCCACGATTGAGCCGCGCCCGACGCCAATGATTCATGTCGCCCGCTTATTTGGCGGGCGAGCGCGGCACGCAGTCCATACCAACAAGAAATCGTTTTCATGTCTCACATTTCCCTGCTGTCCGACGGTTTTTTCCTGTCGCTTTCGCTTTGCCTCGACATTGGTCTCGTCAACGTCGCCGTCATTTCGCTCACCCTCACGCACGGCTTCCGCCCGGGCTTCTGGCTAGGCCTCGGCTCGTGCTTCGGCGATCTCATCTACGCCGCGCTGGCGCTTGCGGGCATGGCCGCGCTGCTGCAGTTTTCGGCGGTGCGCTGGATCGTGTGGATCGGCGGCTCCGCACTGCTGCTCATGCTCACGTGGAAGATGGCGCGTGAAGCGCTCAACCCGGCCTCGGCGCCGCCCGTGGAAGGCGAAGCCGATAGCGCCGCGCCGCTGCCGAACCCGTGGCGCAGCTTCGTGCGCGGCGTGCTGCTCGCGCTGTCGTCGCCGAGCGCGATTCTCTGGTTTGCGGCCGTCGGCGGCGCGCTCATCGCAAAGTCCGGCGCGACGAGCGCGGGCGCTGCGTTGATCTTTCTGCTGGGCTTTTTCGCGGGCGGCCTCGGCTGGACCCTCTTCCTGTGCGGCCTCGCGAGCCATGGGCGCAAGCGCGCCGGCACCGGCTTGCTGCGCGCCTGCCATGTGCTGTCGGCGCTGCTGTTCGCGTACTTCTCGTATAGCGTGATCGTGAACGGCTACCACGAACTGGTTCTGCAGGGCGCGGGCGCAACGTAATGCGGGTCAGGCGTGTCAGGCGCGGACGTTGAAAGCAAACGGCGCA
>DATBXG010000804.1:0-5106 GCA_036514415.1 Paraburkholderia sp. | reverse complement strand
AGCGCGTTTTGCGAAATCACCGGGTCGATCTCCGCGAGCCATTGCTCCTCCTCAACTTTATCGCCCAGCTTGACCTTCAGCGACTTGAGCTGACCGGACACCTGCGCGCCGACGTCGACCTGCTTGAACGCCTGCAGCGTACCCATCGCGAGCACCGTGTTTTCGAGATCACCGCGCTCGACCTTCGCAGTCAGGTATTGCGGACGCTCGTCCGGCACGAGCCAACGCCACGCGAGTCCGACGAGCAGGACGACGACGGCAAGGCCTGCAACCGCGTAGCGCCAGCGGCGAGAGGATTGCTTCATGGGAGCGGTGTATGTCGGGCGTGTGCGAACGAGTATCTGTAACCAAATCGAAATAATATAATTTGGAAACAGAAAGAAAGCGAGAGTTCACCGCCGCTGCAAATTTCGCTACTTGTCCGAACTCCACGAGAACAGGTTGTGTTGCAGATTCCCGCAAGGTCCGGGCAAAAATCGTTCGTAGGCGCTCTCGTCATAAGCCGCCATGAATTGACTCAATCTGGAATGCGAAGAGCCGATCGTTCCGAACGTGTACGCGCCATATCTCGAAAAGGTGTCGATGAAGGGCGCCTTGGCGCGATTGCGCATTTGAAATGACGATTTCGGCATATATCAGGGTTATCGACGAGATGCCGAAATCGTCACCGGCCACGCATCGAACGCGCAAGACGCGCGCATTTTCGCCAAGTTTTCCGGGTAGACGGTTTGGAAGTTGGGACGTTTGAGTGCGGATCCGCACTCGAACGCCATTCCTTGAAGTGCACCATCAAGCTGAGCCAGTTGACAGTCGCACCTTGCAGCAAATGCCCGTGAACCACAGGCATCGAGATATCGGCACCCGGGCTGCGGGCCTGATGCTGCCCGGCGACGTCTTGAGTGCGCCCAAGGCCGCGGGCGCGTTGGAAGTCAGTGTGCAGTCGATCTACAACCGTTCCCGCTTGTGGAAAGAACAGGTGTGGTCTGCTGTCCGGCCATGGTGGCGCTCGCCCTCATGCGTTGTCCGAGACGATGCTCGCCAGGGCGATGGAAGTTGCACGCGCGGAGTCGATGACGCGCGTGCAAATCGCGAAACGCATTGAGGCTGAGCATGGCGAGCCAACAAGCCCGTCAATCGTGCGCCATCGCCCGGTCGATCGAGATCTGCGTCGGCATCATGTTGACGTTCGCGTTGTGCATGACCCACAGCGAAAGCCCGACGATCACCGCAATCAGGAACGCCGTGCAGACGAAGATGCCCGTGTTGGCTCGCTGGCTGCGCGACGCGCCGATATGCAGGAAATAGAAGAGCTGCACGACGAGCTGCGCGACACACAGGACGACGATGGCCGCGAGCCCGAACGCCGGCGAAACGACCCGAAACATCACCACGCCGAACGAGGCAAGCGTGAGCACGAGCGAGAGCACGGTGCCGATCATGTAGCCCTTGAGGCTGCCGTGCGACGCGTCGTCACCGACGTGGTGACTGGCATGGGATTGGCTCACAGGAAACCTCGCAGATAAACGAACGTAAACACACAGATCCACACGAGATCGAGGAAGTGCCAGAAAAGGCTCAGGCACGCGAGACGGCGGCGGATCGTGCCGGTCAGGCCGAACTTGAAGGTCTGGTGCATCATGACCGCGATCCACAGGAGACCTGCCGTGACGTGCAGACCGTGCGTGCCCACCAGCGTGAAGTACGCCGAGAGGTAGGCGCTCGTGCCTGGCCCCGCTCCGTCGGCGATGAGCTTGGCGAACTCGTTCACCTCCATCGCGATGAAGCCCGCGCCGAACAGGAACGTGATGGCGAGCCACACGATCACCTGGCCGCGCCGCTGCGCGTAGAGGTTCAGCATGGCCATGCCGAACGTGACGCTGCTCGCGAGCAGCAGCAGCGTTTCGCCCAGCACGTACGGCAGCTCGAACAGATCTTTCGCGCCTGGACCGCCTGCCGTCGCGTTCGCGAGCACGCCGAAGGTGGCGAAGAGCGTCGCGAAGATGAGGCAGTCGCTCATCAGGTAGATCCAGAAGCCCAGCGTGGTCCTGGTGCCGTCGTCGTGATCGTGACCGTGACCATGGGCGTGAGTAATAGCAGCGTGAGCCATGGTTTACGCCATCTCCTCGATTTGCTCGGGTTGTTCGAAACGCTTGATGCCGAGCTGCCTGAAGCGCGCGTTCTCGATGCGCTCGACCTCGGCGGCCGGGACCCAGTAATCCACATCCTGGTCGTAGCTGCGGACGATGAACGTGACGATCATGCCTGCCAGGCCCACCGCCGCGAACACCCACATGTGCCACACGATCGCGAAGCCGAACAGCAGGCTGAAGGCCGCGATGATAAAGCCCGCGCCCGTATTGCGCGGCATGTGGATGTCTTCGTACTTGCGCGGCTGCACATAGGCGCGGCCGGCTTCCTTGTTGTCCCAGTGCTGCTCCATCGAGGTGATCTCCGGCAGCACGGCGAAGTTGTAGAACGGCGCGGGCGACGACGTCGACCATTCGAGGCTGCGGCCGTCCCAGGGGTCGCCGGTCACGTCGCGGTTCGCCTCGCGATCGCGCAGGCTCACCACGATCTGCACGATGAACGCGAGAATGCCCATGCCCACGAACAACGCGCCCACGAGCGCCACCACGAGCCACGGATGCCACTCGGCCACTTCATAGTGGTTCATGCGGCGCGTCATGCCTTCGAAGCCGAGGATGTAGAGCGGCGTGAACGCGAGCCAGTAGCCGATCAGCCAGCACCAGAACGACACCTTGCCCCAGAACTCGTTGAGCGTGAAACCAAACACCTTCGGGAACCAGAAGCTCACGCCAGCCAGGCAGCCGAACACCACGCCGCCGATGATCACGTTATGGAAGTGCGCGACGAGAAAGAGCGAGTTGTGGAGCACGAAGTCCGCGCCCGGCACGGCCAGCAGCACGCCGGTCATGCCGCCCACGGCGAACGTCACCATGAAGCCGATGGTCCAGAGCGTGGCGCTGTGATAGCGGATGCGGCCGCGATACATCGTGAAGAGCCAGTTGAAGAGCTTCACGCCGGTCGGGATCGAAATCACCGTGGTCATGATGCCGAAGAACGCATTGACGTTCGCGCCGGAGCCCATCGTGAAGAAGTGGTGCAGCCACACGAAGAACGAGAGAATGCCGATCGAAGACGTGGCGTACACCATCGACTTGTAGCCGAACAGCGGCTTGCCCGAGAACGTGGCGATGATTTCGGAATACGCACCGAACGCAGGGAGGATCAGGATGTACACCTCCGGGTGGCCCCACACCCAGATCAGGTTGATGTACATCATCGCGTTGCCGCCCAGCTCGTTCGTGAAGAAGTGCATGTCGAAGTAGCGGTCCATCGTGAGCAGCGCGAGCGTGCCGGTGAGCACCGGGAACACCGCGACGATCAGGATGTTGGTGATGAACGCCGTCCACACGAACACGGGCATCTTCATCATGTCCATGCCCGGCGCACGCATGCGCAGGATCGTCACGATGAAGTTGATACCCGAAAGCGTGGTGCCGAGGCCCGATAGCTGCAAGGACCATATGTAGTAATCCATACCAACTGTCGGGCTGTAGCCGAGCTCCGAGAGCGGCGGATACGCCACCCAGCCGGTGGCCGCGAAGTCGCCCACGAACATCGAGACCATCACGAGCACCGCGCCCACCACCGAAAGCCAGAAGCTCAGCGAGTTGACGAACGGATAGGCGACGTCGCGCGCGCCGATCTGTAGCGGCACGACCACGTTCATCAAGCCGAGAATGAGCGGCGTGGCCACGAAGAAGATCATGATGACGCCGTGCGCCGTGAAGATCTGGTCGTAGTGATGCGGCGGCAGATAGCCCGCGGCGTCGCCATAGGCGAGAGCCTGTTGCACGCGCATCATGATCGCGTCGGCGAAACCGCGCAGCAGCATGACGACCGCGAGAATGATGTACATGACGCCAATGCGCTTGTGATCGACGGACGTGATCCACTCGCGCCACAGATAGCCCCACTTCCCCGCGAGCGTGATCGCGGCGAGCAAGGCGAGGCCGCCGAGCGCCACGACGGCGCCCGTGCCCATGATGATCGGCTCGTGCCAGGGAACGGCGTCGAGCGTGAGTTTTCCGAACATGGTGTGATTACTCCGCTGCCAGGATGGCGCTACGGTTGAGCGTGAGCGCCGGGGCGCTCGCGCTGGGGACCGTGCCGCAAATCGGGTTGCCGTGCACGTCGCGCATGTACTTGCCGACCACGCCGTCGAAGAGGCCCGGGGCGACGTTCGAATAGAGCGTCACCGGTGTCTTTTCGCCGGGTTGCGCGAGCCGTTCGTAGGCCGCGCGGCTCAGCATGGTGGGCGAGGCCTTCGCTTGCGCGATCCACGCGTCGAAATCGGCGCGGCTTTTGGCGAGCGTTTCGAAATGCATGTCGGAGAAGCCCGGGCCGCTGAAGGCTGCCGAGCGGCCCGCGTAGACGCCGGGCTCGTTCGCGATGAGGTGCAGCTTCGTCTGCATGGCCGGCATCGCGTACACCTGGCTGCCCAGTTGCGGAATGAAGAACGAGTTCATCAGCGACTCGGCGGTGAGATTGAACTCGACCGGTGTATCGACGGGAATCGCGAGCTGGTTCACCGAGGCCACGCCGTAGTCCGGGTAGATGAAGAGCCACTTCCAGTTGAGCGCGACCACGTCCACGCGCACCGGTTTCGTTTGCGACTCGATCGGGCGGTACGGGTCGAGCGTATGCGTCGTGCGCCAGATCAGCACGGCGAGCGTGAGCACGATCACGCAGGGAATCGACCACACCACCACTTCGATGACCGTGGAATGCGACCAGCGCGGCGCGTAGGTCGCGTTCGTGTTGGAGGCGCGGTAGCGCCACGCGAACCACAGCGTGAGCAGGATCACGGGAATCACGACGAGGAGCATGAGGCCGAGCGAGATCAGGATCAGGTTCTTTTCCTGCACGCCGATGTCGCCCTTCGGGGCGAGCAGCGCCATGTTGCAGCCGCCGAGCAGGACGAGCGGACCGGCCGCCGCGATAAGGGCGGCGCGGCGCAGAAAGCTGGCAATAAGAGGAGCACGTGATGAAGAAGGCGGGCCGGCCGAAGCGGCCCGCCCC
>DATBXG010000803.1:0-2561 GCA_036514415.1 Paraburkholderia sp. | reverse complement strand
CTCGCCGCCATGACGCAAGCGGACGCGAAGGCGCCGCGCCAATCCAGCAAAGAGGAAGCCATGAACTATCGTCCCGTAATCGGCATCACGATGGGCGATGCCGCCGGCGTGGGCCCGGAAATCATCATGAAGAGCCTCGCGCACCAGTCGGTGTACGACGGTTGCCGTCCGCTCGTGATCGGCGACGCCAGGCGCCTCGTCGATGCCGGCCGGCGCGCGGGCGTCACGCTCGAAGTGCGCTCGATCAAAGCCCCCGCCGAAGCGCGCTTCCAGCTCGGCGTGGTCGACTGCATCGACCTCGGCCTGATTCCGGAGTCGATGCCCTACGGCCAGTTGTCCTCCGTCGCCGGCGACGCCGCGTACCAGTACATCGCACGCACGGTCGAGCTGACCTCGGCGGGCGAGCTCGACGCGATCTGCACTGCGCCGCTCAACAAGGAAGCGCTCCATGCGGGCGGCCACATCTTCCCCGGCCACACGGAGATGCTCGCGCACCTCACGGGCATTCCCGAAGTCTCGATGATGCTCGTCGCGCCCAAGCTGCGCGTGATTCACGTGACGACACATATCGGCCTGCTCGACGCGATCCGCAAGATCGAGCCGGGTCTCGTGCAGCGCACGATCGAGCGCGCGCACGAAACGCTCGTGCGCGCAGGCATCGATGAGCCGCGCATCGGCGTGTGCGGCATCAATCCGCATGCGGGCGAGAACGGCCTGTTCGGCTATGGCGAGGAAGAGGAAAAGATCATGCCCGCGGTGGCCGTGCTGCGCGAGCGCGGCTGGGACGTGGAAGGCCCGCTGCCCGCCGACACCTTGTTCTTCCGCGCGGGCCGCGGCGACTTCGACGTGGTCGTGGCGATGTATCACGACCAGGGTCATGGTCCCGTGAAGGTGATGGGTCTCGAAGCGGGCGTGAACGTGACAGTGGGGCTGCCGGTGATCCGCACCTCGGTCGATCACGGCACGGCGTTCGATATCGCGGGCAAGGGCATTGCCGACGAACGCAGCATGCTCGAAGCGCTGAAGCAGGCACAAGACCTCGCCACGCGCCGCGCCGTGCAAACGGCTTAAGGCACCGCACCGCGCCGACGCGCGACGGCTGTTGAGCACACAACAATCGGAGACATCTATGAATCGCCTCACCGTGTGGGACACTTCCATCATCATCGCGATGGTGGTCGTGTACATCGTCGTCACGGCCTGGATCAGCATCCGGCTGCGCAGCAAGACCACCGAGCAGTTCATGGTGGCGGGCCGCTCCACGCCCGCGGTCGTGATCGCCATCCTGCTGATGTCGGAGTACATCGGCGCGAAGTCGACCATCGGCACCTCGCAGGAAGCATTCAACGTGGGCATCGCGGCCTCGTGGTCGGTGATCTCGGCTTCGATCGGCTTCGTGTTCTTCGGGCTCTTCATGGCGAAGCGCCTTTACCGTTCCGGCGAATTCACGATCTCAGGCTTCATCGCGCAGAAGTACGGCAAGACGGCCAGGCTCGTCGTCTCGGCCGTCATGATCTACGCGCTCTTCATCGTGAACGTGGGCAACTACGTGAGCGGCGCCGCGGCCATCTCGACCGTGATGCGCGTGAACCTGCCCACCGCCGCGTTCATCACCGCGGTCGTCAGCACGATCTACTTCGCGTGGGGCGGCCTGAAGAGCGTGGCCTACGTGACGATCCTGCATAGCGCCGTGAAGCTCATCGGCATCGGCATTCTCGTGTGGGTCGCGCTGTCGATGACGGGCGGCGTCGCGCCGATGGTGCACGCCATGCCCGCCCAGTACTTCACCTGGAACGGCATGCTGAGCGGCGGCACGATCGGCGCATGGATCATCGGCACGGCCGGCGCAATCTTCTCCACGCAGTTCATCATCCAGGCGATCTCGGGCGCGAAGTCGGCGAACGAGGCGCGCAACTCCACGCTGATCGCAGGCGCGCTGTGCATTCCCATCGCGCTTGCGCTCGGCTTTCTCGGCGTCGCGGCGAAGTTCCTGTTCCCCAACATCAAGAGCCTCTACGCGCTGCCGATCTTTCTCCAGCACATGCACCCGCTGCTTGCGGGCGTGGTCACGGTCTCGCTCGTCGCCTCGATCTTCGTGAGCGTGAGCACGGTGGCGCTCGCCATCGCCTCGCTGATCGTCAAGGACTTCTACGTACCGCGCTATCGTCCGACGCCGGAGAACGAGCTGCGCGCCACGCGCATGATCTCCTTCGTGGTGGGTTTCCTGCCGCTCATTTTCGTTCTGTTCGTGCCGCAGATTCTCGCGCTTTCGTTCTTCACCCGCGCGCTGCGCCTCTCGGTCACGGTGGTCGCGCTGATGGGGATCTACCTGCCCTTCTTCAACAGCAACCGCGGCGCGATCAGCGCGCTCGTGGTCGCCACGATCGCCACCACGATCTGGTATGGACTCGGCAATCCGCTTGGCATCGACAACATGTACGTCGCGCTCATTTCGCCCGCGATCGTGATGGTCGTCGAGAAGCTGCTCACGCCCACGGCGAGCGGCAACGGCCAGCGCGTCGCGCATACCGATTCGTGAGGCGCGACTCGTGAACCCCTTG
>DATBXG010000802.1:0-6394 GCA_036514415.1 Paraburkholderia sp. | reverse complement strand
CCAGCCATAGTCGCCGCGCGCGGGGTCCCAATAGTGCTGGTGGGCGTCGATCCGTTCGAACGTAGCCATGGCCTAGGCCTGCGGAAGCGGCGCACGCGGATCGACGAGACCGTTGTCGCGCAGCGCAAGCCACAACTCGCGGGGCAGGGGCGTTTCGAACGACGCAACGTTCTCGCGCACCTCGGCCGGGCTGCGCGCGCCGTTGAGCACCGTCGCCACGGCCGGATGCGCATAGGGAAACTGCAGCGCCGCCGCCGCGAGCGGCGCGTCGCAGGTCCGGCAGATCGTGTCGAGCCGCGCCACGCGCTCGACGATTTCGCGCGGCGCATCGCCATAGTTGAACTTGAGGTCGCCTTGCAGCCCGCGCGCGAGAATGCCCGAATTGAACGCGCCGCCCAGCAGGATGCTCACGCCCTTCTTCTCGCACTCGGGCAGCAGGTCGTCGAGCGGCGCCTGTTCGAGCAGCGTGTAGCGGCCCGCCAGCAGCGCGCAGTCGATGTCGAATTCGCGCATCGCTTCGAGTATCACCTCGCGCTCGTTCACGCCGAAGCCGATCGCCTTGATGACGCCCGCCTTGCGCAATTCGTCGAGCGCCTTGAAGCCGCTTTCGCCCAGTTGCCGCCAGTAGCGCTCGTTGCGCTCGCCGTGCGTGTAGCGCCCGATGTCGTGCACGAGCAGGATGTCGATATCGACGAGGCCAAGCCGCTGCTGGCTGTCCTCGAACGAGCGCAGAATGCCCTCGCGCGTGTAGTCGAAAATCGCCTCGAAGGGCAGCGGATCCTGCCAGCCTTCGCTGCCGTCGTAGGGGTGCGTGCGCGGCACGAAGTGGCGCCCTACCTTCGTGGAAAGCACGTACTCGTTACGCGGATAACGCCGCAACGCCGTGCCCAGCCGGTGCTCGGCCTTGGTGTGGCCGTAGTGGGGCGCCGTGTCGAAAAAGCGGATGCCGGCTTGCCACGCGGCGTCGACGGTGGCCTGCGCCTCGTCCTCGGACAGGTCGCGATACAGGCCGCCCAGCGGCGCGGTGCCGAGGCCCAGTGCGCTCACTTCGAGCGCCGTGCGCCCGACACGGCGCCGGTGCGCCACCTTGGGGTGTTGTTCTTGCGCCATGGCTCGTCATCTCCTGGAGATGGTTGGCTACACAACGAAATCGACTCGATGCGCGTCTCAGCGCGCGGCTTCGACGACCGGCACGCGCGCACTGGCGGGCAGACACGCGGGACCAACGGGCTCGAAGGTCTTGTACGTGAGTATGAACTCCTGGTGACCGAGCGCCTCCGACTTCGAGCGCTCGCCGCCTGCAACCGCCAGCGTGAGGTCGAACACTTCGCGCCCCACTTCGTCCAGCGTCGCGCGGCCTTCCAGAATGCGGCCCGCGTCCACGTCCATATCGCCGGCGAGATTGCGGTATGTGAGCGGGTTCGCGCACACCTTGATGACGGGCGCAAGCGCCGAACCCACCACCGACCCGCGCCCGGTCGTGAACAGGATCACGTGCGAGCCGCAGGCGATCAGTTCCGCAATTTCCGCATTATCACTGATGTTCGGGAAGCCGAAGCGCGGCTCACCGTCGGGCACCACGTCGAGCAGATAGAGACCGCCCGTGGGCGGCACGTCGCCAGGCTTCACGATGCCGACGATCGGCGAGGCTCCGCTTTTCGCATAGGCGCCGAGCGATTTTTCCTCCTGCGTGGTGAGCCCGCCGTCCGCGTTGCCCACTGCGAAGGAGCCATGGCCGAGAATCGAGTAATAGCGCGCAGCCTTGGCCACGCAAGCAACGATCTCAGCACCCAGTTCGGGCCGCGCCGCGCGGCTCTCCATATGGAATTCGCAGCCCACCAGCTCGCCGGTTTCCTCGAAGATGCAGGCCGAGCCCGCCGCGATCAGCCGATCGAAGGCGCGGCCCACGGCTGGGTTGGCCGTGATGCCGCTCGTGCCGTCCGAGCCGCCGCAGATCGTGCCGACCACGAGTTCGTCGACGCGCATGGGCACCTTCTTCTGTGCGGCGAGCTGCGCGCGCGCCTTGCGCACCCAGTCCAGACCGTACTGGATCGTGCTGCGCGTGCCGCCCTTCTCCTGAATCGTCAGGACTTCTACGGGTCGGCCGCTGGCGCGCACCTGCTCCACGAGATAGTGCTTGTTCATGCTCTCGCAGCCCAGCGAGACGAACAGCACCGCGCCCACGTTCGGATGCGTCGTGAGCTGCTTCATCATCTTCTCGGCGTAGCTGTTCGGAAAACAGCCGGGAAAGCCGATCAGATGAACGGGTGGCTCCTTCTCACGTTGCGCCGCGCCAGGATCGTCGAAGACGTCGAGGTCACCAAAGGGCTCGCGGAACTGCGCGACGATTTCACGCGCCACGTGATGCGCGCACTCGACGAGATAGGCCACCGCCACCACGTTGCGAATGCCCTTGCGGCCGTCGCTGCGCATCCATCCTTCGAGCATGGGCGCCGTGGAGAATGAGGAAGTGACGTTGTTATCGCTCATAACCTGAATCCTGCTCGCGGCACATGCCGCATCAAGGGGGCGCTACTTGTGCGGCACGAACTCGTGCCCCGCGTCGTGCGTATAGGTCGGCAGATAATCGCTTTCGAGGTTGTGCGTGTGCAGATGCTCGCCACGCCCCACTGGCGCGCTCACGTGGCCGATGCGCGCGCCATGGCGCAGCACCTTTTCGTCCCTGGCGAGCGCGCGGCGCGCCACCTTGTGACCGAGTTCGATCGTCTTCGCGAGCGTCACGCGCTCGCCCTCTATCTCCACCGTCTCGCCCGCTGGAAGACGCGCCGCCGCGATCAGGCAGTTGTCCGCCGGCGCGAGCAGGATGAGGCGAGCGTCGGTATGGGGTGCGTTGCCGTTCACAGGAAGTCTCCGCGTGCCTTTGGTTCTGTGCCTCGCCCGCGAGCCGCCACCATCAGCAAGTCGGGGATGCTCCTGATGACGCTGGCGTTTGTTCATCAGTGAACATATTATTCAGATACGCACCATACAAGGTCAAGGAATGTGCGGTGCAGCATGGGTCCGTGATTTCCCTGGGAATCGAATGGAAAAAACCGCGAAACGACGCCGGATGGACAACGTGCCCGAAGAAGCCGAAGAGAAGGACGACAATCGCGACGACGGCGACCGCTATCGCGCGCCCGCGCTCGACAAGGGGCTCGACATCCTCGAACTGCTCGCGGAGCAGCGCGCCGGCCTCACGCGCGCCGAGATCACGAAGGCGCTGGGGCGCAACGCCAGCGAGATCTACCGCATGCTGGAGCGGCTCGTGGCGCGGCAATACGTGATGCGCTCGGAAGCCGGCGACCGCTACGCGCTGAGCCTGAAGCTCTTCGCGCTCGCGCACCGTCATCCGCCCATGGAGCGTCTGATCGCCCAGGCGCTGCCGCTCATGCAGCGCTTCGCCAACGAAGCCGAGCAGTCCTGCCATCTCACCGTGTACGACCGCGGCAACCTGCTCGTGATCGCGCAGGTGGACGGGCCGGGCACGTGGGGCATCGCGGTGCGGCTCGGCTCGCGCGTGGGCCTCGTCGATACGGGTTCGGGGCGCACGCTCCTCGCCTGGCAAACGCCGGAGCAGCGCGCGCACATGCTCGCGGAGCACACGGAGGTGAAGGGCGAGGTGGCGATCGATCACACAGCGCTGGAAGCCGCGTGTGAGCAGGTACGCAAGGCGGGTTTCTCGCGCAAGGACAGTCAGCAGATTTTCGGCGTCACGGACGTGACGTTTCCGGTGCTCGGGCCCTCGGGCCAGGCGATCGCCGCGCTCACCTGCCCGTTCCTCAAGCGCATCGACGAATACGCCGCGCCGACGCTCGACGCGGCGACGCAAATGCTGCGCGCAACCGTGCAGAGCCTGTCGATGTTTCAGGAGGAAGGCGAGGCGTGAAGCTCGATACGCAGAAGGTGGAAGGTAGATTGCCGCCCTTTTCCCAGATCACGAGCCGCTCGCCGGAAAGAATGACGTGCGGGAAATGCAGCGCGGCGTCCGTGCCCGCAAGATCGCGTGCGTTGAACGCTTGCGCGATGCCCATGCGCATGCGGCCACGCGGTGGAAACCATCAGCACAAACCGGTTAGAATGGCGGCCCTCCCAAAAAACCGGTGCGCCTCGTTCTGCTGAAAAACGGCGGGCAAGCGGCGGCCGCGCATGCGAAACCCATGGCGAAACTTCTGACCGATCAAGAATTCCAGCGCTTTTCCGAGCTTCAACAGAAACAGGCGAGCTTCACGATCACGCCCAACGAAGCCGACGAGTTGCGCGACATCGTCGCGCGCGCGCAGAAAAAGCGCGACGACCGCGCCGATGCGATGCACACCGTAGAAACCGCCATCGCGCAGTTCGAGATCGCCCCCGAGGAGCTCTTCACGGCCGAACAGATCGCCGAAGCCGCGCGCAATTTCGGTCTGATTCCGGCCACGCGCAAGGAGCGCGTGCTGCCGCCCTCGCTCACCTTCAACGGCAAGACGCACCAGTGGACCACGCGCGCGCTGCCCGAGGAGATCCGCACGCCGCTGTTCGAGGCGTTCCAGGGCGGCCAGTCGGTCAAGGCTTTCATCGCCACCCCCAAGGACGCCGCCCGTTGCGCCGCGACCATCGCGCGCCTCGAGAAGGAAACCGGCGCGCAGTACGGCGAGACCTGGCTCGAAGAGCTCGCGCTCACGCGCGGCCAGATCGACGACGCGCTCGCGAAGCTCGCAGCGTAAGCAGTCGTAAGCAGCAAACCGCGGCTTCGCGTCAGTCGAGCGGCATGCGAAAACCGACCACGCCCGGGTCTTCCGTGGGCGTGACGGTAAAGCCGCAGGCGCGCGCGAGGCCGATCATCGGCGCGTTCTCGCGCAGCGCCTCGCCAAGCAGCCAGTGCGTGCCGCGCGAGCGCACGTACGCGATGATGCGCGACATCAGCAGGCGCCCGAGACCGCCCCGCTTGAGGTTCGACAGGATCGCGACCGCGAACTCGGCGGTCTCGTTGTCGGGGTCGGCCACGGCGCGCACCACTCCCAGCGTGCGCGGCTGGCCGTCCTCGCCCTCCACGACGGCGACGAGCGCCATCTCGCGGTCGTAGTCGATTTGCGTCATGCGCGCGAGCTGCGTGTGATCGAAGCTGCGCACCGCCGAAAAGAAGCGCAGACGCAAGTCGTCGGGCGTCATCGACTCCACGAACGTGCGGTGCATCGCTTCGTCTTCGGGACGGATCGGCCGGATCGTGAGGCGCTCGCCGTGCCAGTCGACGGTTTCTTCGAGGCGGCGCGGATACGGCATGATCGCGAAGCGGCTGCGCTTTTCCGCAAGCTGCAGGCAAGGCGCGACGACCACGGTCGCCTCGGGCAGTACACGCAGCGTCAAACGCATGCCGACGATCTCGCGCACCTCGCACACGAACTGCGAAAGCTCGGTGAGCGCGGCGAGCGTCGCCTCGGGCGCCACATGGCGCACGTAGGGCGAGCGCGCGACGATGTCGCGCGAGAGCACGGGATTGAGCGGCGGCAGGCTGTAGACGCGCAGCGGCGGCGAGACTTCGTCCGGCGAAGGCGCCAGGAAACGGAACACCGGGCCGAAGTTGTCGTCGTCGCGAAACTCCACGGCCACGTCCACCACGGGCTTCACGCCCGGTTCGCCCTGCGCCTGCGTGACGAGCCCGAACAAGGCCAGCAGCCGCCCCGCCTCTTCGCCTTCCACTTCCGTGCGCCCGGCCGCCAGCGCCGCGCGCGCCGCGCCTTGCGCGGCCTCGATCGCGGCAGGTCCCTGGGCGGGCATCGTCTCCGGCGTCTGCATCAGCAGCTCGCGGCCCAGCCGGTAATCGACGAGACGGGCGAACGCGCGCGCGAGGCGCCGCGGCGTGGTGTGCACCGGAATGCCGTGGGCGTGCAGCTCGTCGCGCGTCTTTTCCTCCACACCGCCGAAGAAGCACGCGAGCATGCCGCGATACGCAAAGCGCTGTTGCTCGATCAGCGTGCGCGCCACCTCGTCCACCGGCGCGCTGTGCGTGGGCGCGTGCACGACGAACGCCGTGCCGCTCGAACGTTGCGTCGCTAACGTCTGCAGCGCGAGGCCGAAGTGCTCGGGCTTCGCGGTTTCGCCGAGCACCAGCGGATTGCCCGCTTGCGCGTGCGGCAGCGCGGCCTGAACGGCCGCGAGCGCTTCGTCGTTCCAGTGCGCGAGCGTGTCGCCGGCCTTCATGAAGGCGTCGCGCGCGAGCGTCGCCACGCCGCGGTCGCTCGTGATGAGCGTGGCCGTGTCGCTCGCGGCCACGCGGCCCACACCCAGCGTTTCGATTTCGTCGAGCAGGTCGTCGAGCGTATCGACGCGCACGACGCCCGCGCGCCGGAACGCCGCCGTGTAGAGCGCATCGCCGCGATCGTCGCGGCCGCTGCGCAGCGCGAGCACCGGCTTG
>DATBXG010000801.1:0-3522 GCA_036514415.1 Paraburkholderia sp. | reverse complement strand
GGCGAAATTCGAACAGCCGGGCCTCGACCTGACGAAGATCGTCGCGGGCGCGCCGCGCGCGGGCTGGCTGTCGATGAACGACGGCTATGCGGCGCCGGTCGCGTTCGAGCCGGACGGCGTCACGCACGCGAACGATCCGATGCTGCTGTATTTCACGTCGGGCACGACGTCGAAGCCGAAGCTCGTCGAGCATACGCATCAGAGCTATCCCGTCGGCCACCTGTCGACGATGTACTGGATCGGCCTGCAACCCGGCGACATTCATTGGAACATCAGCTCGCCGGGCTGGGCCAAGCACGCATGGAGCTGCTTCTTCGCACCCTGGAATGCACAGGCCTGTGTGTTCGTCTACAACTACGCGCGCTTCGCGCCGAAAGACACGCTCGCCGCACTCGTGCAGTGCGGCGTGACCACGCTGTGCGCGCCGCCCACGGTGTGGCGCATGCTCGTGCAGGAGCCGCTCGCGACGTATGCGGTGAAGCTGCGCGAGATCGTGGGCGCGGGCGAGCCGCTCAACCCCGAGATCATCGAGCGCGTGCGCCACGCATGGGACATCACGATTCGCGATGGCTACGGTCAGACGGAAACGACCTGCCAGATCGGCAACCCGCCGGGCCAGCCCGTGGTAGCGGGCTCGATGGGACGGCCGCTGCCGGGATACCGCGTGGAGCTTGTCGACCCGGACGACCACCCCGCGGGCGAAGGCGAGATCGCGTTGCCGCTCATGCATCGTCCGCTCGGTCTCATGACGGGCTATGCGAACAACGCGAAGGCGAGTGAGCACGCCATGCGCAACGGCTACTACCACACATCCGATGTCGCCATGCGTCGCGACGACGGCTATTACGTCTACGTGGGCCGCGCCGACGACGTGTTCAAGTCGTCCGACTATCGCCTGAGCCCGTTCGAGCTGGAAAGCGTGCTGATCGAGCACGAGGCGATTGCCGAGGCGGCCGTCGTGCCGAGCCCGGACGAGCTGCGTCTCTCGGTGCCGAAGGCCTTCGTCATCGTGCGCCAGGGTTACGAAGCCGGTCCCGAACTCGCGCGCGAAGTGTTCCGCTTCTCGCGCGAGAAGCTCGCGCCCTACAAGCGCATTCGGCGCCTGCAGTTCAGCGATCTGCCGAAGACCATCTCGGGCAAGATTCGCCGCGTCGAGCTGCGCCGCCGTGAAATGGAGCGCAGCGCCGAGCCTGCGCGCCAGCCCGACGAGTACTGGGAAGAGGATTTCCCCGAGCTGCGCTGATATCAAAACGGAGTCCGAAATGATCGAATTCGAGTACGCGCATGAGGGCGCGGTAGTGCTGCTCACGCTTTCGCGCCCGCCGGCAAACGCTTTTACGATCGACGGCCTGCGTCAGCTTGAGCAGGTGATCGAGGCGTTCGACCGTGAACCGCAGGTGCGCGCGGTCGTCGTCACCGGTAGCGGGCCGAAGTTCTTCAGCGCAGGCGCAGACCTCAATGCCTTCGCCGACGGCGACCGCGACGTCGCCCGCACGGCGGCGAGCGCGTTCGGCGCGGCGTTCGAAGCACTGCAGAAGGCGCGGCCCGTGGTGATCGCCGCGATCAACGGCTATGCGATGGGCGGCGGCCTCGAGTGCGCGCTCGCGTGCGATATCCGCATTGCCGAGGAGCACGCGCAGCTTGCGCTGCCCGAGCCCGCCGTGGGGCTGCTGCCTTGCGGCTGCGGCACGCAGACTTTGCCGTGGCTCGTGGGCGAGGGCTGGGCCAAGCGCATCATCCTCACGGGCGAGCGCGTGAATGCGCAAACGGCGCTGCGCATCGGTCTCGTGGAGGAAGTCGTCGCGACGGGCAGCGCACGAGACGCCGCCCTCGCGATGGCGGCGCGCGTGGCGGGGCTGAGCCCGCAAGCGGTGAGCGCCAGCAAATCGCTGATCCACCAGGCGCGCAACGGCGTGCCGCGCGGCGCGGCGCTCGCGGTCGAGCGCGAGCGCTTCGTCGATTTGTTCGATTCGCCCAACCAGCGCGAGGGCGTCAACGCGTTCCTGGAGAAACGCAAGCCGCGCTGGCACATTGAAACGGAGAACTAGGCAATGAATGCAACACCCGCTTCCGTTCAGGCCGCACTTGAGCCGGCCGCACCTCAGCCGGCCACACCTCAGCCGGCTGCACCGGAAGCCGAAAAGGAAGTGCTGTTTCGCGTGGTCAATCGCGTGGCAATCGTTACGCTCAATCGTCCGGCAGCGCTCAATGCGCTTTCGCACGCCATGGTGCGCGAACTGGCCGGGCTGCTGGAAAACGTGCGCGCAGATGACGCCATCGTCGCGCTCGTGCTGGAAGGCGCGGGCCCGAAGGGTTTTTGCGCGGGCGGAGACGTGCGCGCGCTCTACCAGCTTGCGCGCGAACAGGCGCGTGACGGCGCAAACGGCTGGCAACAATTCTTCGTCGACGAATATCGCCTCGACTACCTGCTGCACACGTTCTGCAAGCCCATCGTCGCGCTGCTCGACGGCGTGACGATGGGCGGCGGCATGGGTCTCGGCCAGGCGGCGGCGCTGCGCATTGCGACTTCACGCACGAAGATCGCGATGCCGGAAACCCGCATCGGCCTCTTGCCCGACGTGGGCGCGACGCACTTCCTCGCGAAGATGCCGGTGGAGATGGAGCTTTACGTGGGCTTGACCGGCGCGATGCTCACCGGTGCGGATGCGGTGCACTGCCGCCTGGCGGATGCCTGCGTGCCCGGCGAATGGCTCGATGCGTACGAGGCGCGCCTCGCGGCCGCGCAATGGACCGGCGATGTGCATGCTGCGCTGCGCGAGGTGTTCGTCTCGCCGTGCCATGAGGCGGGCGAAGGCGCGCTCGCTTCGCTCGCGCCGCTCATCGTGCGTCATTTCGACCGCCGCCTGAGCGTCGAGCAGATCGTCGCGTCGCTGCGCGCTGACCTCGAACGCGAGCACTCGCAAGCCGGGCGCGCCTGGCTCGAAGCCACGCTCGAGGCGCTCACGCACTATTCGCCCACGATGCTCGAGGTCACGCGCGAAGCGCTGCTGCGCGGACGCCAGATGACGCTCGCCGAGTGCTTCCGCATGGAGCTTGGTATCGTTGGCCGCGCGATCGAGGAGGGCGACTTCTGCGAAGGCGTGCGCGCGCATCTCGTCGACAAGGACCGCAAGCCGCGCTGGGCGCCTGCAACGCTCGTCGAAGTCCGCAGCGAGCGCGTGCGGCATTTTCTTGCTTCGCCTTGGCGCGGCGAGGCGCATCCGCTGGCGGATCTCGGCGCGTAAGCGGGCGCAAGCGCGAGGGTGCGCTGCCCGCCGCGAGTCACGCGGCGGGCGTTCCCGATGATCCCGCAGCGCTTACAGGTAGCTGCAAACGTAGTCGAGCGTTTCGATCACGTCGATGTCGAAGCGGCTCTTGCCCGGCACCGAGAACGACTCGCCGGCGCCGTAGGTCTTCCACTCGTCGGTGCCTTCCAGGCGGATGCGGCACTGGCCGGCCTGCACTTCCATCAGTTCGGCGGCGTCGGTGCCGAAGTTCAGCGTGCCCGGCAGGATCACGCCG
>DATBXG010000800.1:0-5363 GCA_036514415.1 Paraburkholderia sp. | reverse complement strand
TCGTTGGTAGGCTCGATTGGATTCGAACCAACGACCCCCACCATGTCAAGGTGGTGCTCTAACCAACTGAGCTACGAGCCTGTCGAGGCGCGAATTATAGAGACACTCGCGCGCGCTTGCAAGCGCTTTTCTCGAATCGGGTGAAACGGCGTATTTGGGGGCTTACTGCCAGGCGAACTCCCGGGCGAGATTGCTGCGGCTGCGCTTTCCCGAGGTGAATGTGGAATTGCGCAGCCTGCCCACGGCCGAACAGGAAGAGGCGCTGCTGCGCGGCGATATCGACGTGGCGTTCATGCGGCGGCCGGTCGTCTCGCCCGACTTGCGCAGCGAAGTCGTGCTCACTGAGCCGCTCGTGGTGGTGCTGCCAGGCGGTCATCCGCTTGCGAAGCAGGAACGCATTGCCCCGGCGCAACTGAGCGGCGAGCCGTTCATCAGCACGCATCCACAGTTTTCGGGGCAGGTGCACAGCGTGGTCGAGGCGTATTGCGAAGCGCACGGTATCGAGCGCAAGGTCGCGCAGGTCGCGACCAATATCCTGCTCAATCTGAATCTGGTGGGCATGGGGCTCGGTTATGCGCTGCTGCCTGCTTACGTGTCGTCGCTCACGAGCAGCGCGATCTGCCCGCGCCCGCTCGAAGGCGAGCCGCCCACCATCGACCTGTTGATGGTGTCGCGCAAGGAGCCGCATCCCGCGGAGCTAGAAGCGCTGTTCGAACTCGTGCGGGAGAACAAGGCTTGACGCTTCAAGGCTTAACGCTTCGTGCTTTCCTCTTGCGCCTCTAACGCCGTCACCATTTCCTGCGCGGCGCGCTGCAATTCCGGCACGAAGCGCCGCACCGCCTCGGCCGGATTGATGGCCTGCTCCAGGTAGATCACGTTCAGGCTCGCGAGCACGCGTCCGTGCGCCTCGATGGCCGTGGCGAGCGCGCCGATCTTGCGCTGGTCGGCCCAGTCGCCGTGGTTCGAGCCGAAGCCGTCGTCGCGCGTTTGCCGCACGAGGTTGCGGATGTAGGCCTTGTCGCTCGCGAGCTTTTGCTGCTGCTCGCCACCCGTGCCCGCGCGCAGCAACTCCAGAATGTCCTCGCGCTCCGCCTCGGGGCACATCGCGAAGTACACGCGGCCCGCCGCCGTGAGCAGCATCGGCAGGCGCCGGCCCACCATCGCGCGGTGAAACGAGAGCGGGCTGAAGCGGTGCGTGGTCTCGCGTATCACCATGGCGTCGCCATCGGGCGTCGTGAGGTCCGAAGGCCACACCGTGCGCTGGAGCATCTGCGCCATGATCGGCGGCGCGATGGTCGCGATCAGCTCGTCGTCGGTGAAGCCTTCGCTCAGGCCGCGCACGTTCATCGTCAGACGAAAGCTGTCGTCCGACGCGCTGCGCCGCACGAACTTTTCTTCGACCAGGGTTTCCAGCAGGCGCCTCACCGTCGTGCGGTGCAGGCCCGTTGCCTCGCTGAGCTGCTGGCTCGTCGCGCGGCCGTTCTCCATGGCGTTGAGCGCCTGGAGCACCTGAAGTCCGCGCGCCAGGCCCCGCACGTTTGCATACTTCGTCATCGAAAACGCCTTAAAAATCAACTGTGTGCATTCTATGCACATTTCTCTAAAAATGTTGAGCGCGCATCGGACGGACCCTAGACTCGCTTCCATTCACCGCACTGTGGCAAAACGCCCAGGCCGGTGATCCGAAGCAGGCAAGACCTGTCAGCATGCGCAGCGGCCCCATGAGCCGCGCGAGAAGGAGACACATGAACACCCCCCTCGCCCAGGAAGCGGATACCGTCCGCTCCCGCCAGATTGCCACCGACGTCGCCATCATCGGCGCGGGTCCGGTCGGCCTCATGATCGCCAATATTCTCGGCCTGCAAGGCGTGCGTGTCACGGTCGTCGAAAAGCTCGACCAGATCATCGACTACCCGCGCGCGATTGGTCTGGACGACGAAGCATTGCGCGTGTTCCAGTCGATCGGCCTCGCCGATGTGTTGGTGCCGCACACCACGCCCGACCACTGGATGCGCTTCGTCACGAAGGACGGCCACTGCTTCGCCTCGATCGAGCCGCGCACCGACGAATTCGGCTGGTCGCGCCGCAACGCATTTCTCCAGCCGCTCGCCGACCGCGTGCTGTACCAGGGTCTTGATCGCTTCGAGCACGTGCAGGTGCTGTTCGGCCACAGCGTCAACGCATTCGAGCAGGACACGCAGGGCGTGACGATCGACGTGAGCGATGCGAACGGCGAGCGCCGCACGATCCGCGCGGCATACATGGTGGGCGCGGACGGCGGCAACAGCTTCGTGCGCCGCGCGCTCAACGTGCCCTTCGAAGGCCGCACGAAGCCGAATCAATGGATCGTGGTGGACGTGCGCAACGACCCGATCGGCTCGCCGCATATCTACATGCATTGCGATCATCAGCGGCCCTATGTGTCGGCCGCGCTGCCGCATGGCATTCGCCGCTTCGAGTTCATGGTGATGCCGGGCGAGACCGAGGAAGAGCTGTCGAAGCCGGAGAACATGGCCGCGCTGATCCGCAAGGTGGTGGCCGATCCCGACAAGGTGGACTACATCCGCAAGCGCGTGTACACGCACAACGCGCGTCTGGCCGAAACGTTCCGCGTGGACCGCGTGCTGCTCGCCGGCGACGCCGCGCACATCATGCCCGTATGGCAAGGCCAGGGCTACAACAGCGGCATTCGCGACGCGAACAACCTGGGCTGGAAGCTCGCGATGGTCGCGAAGGGCCAGGCCGACGGCCGCCTGCTCGACACGTACACCGTGGAGCGCCGCGCGCATGCACGCTCGATGATTCACCTCTCGGAAGTCGCAGGCGATATTTTCGCGCCCACCACGCGATTCGGCGCGCGTTTCCGCGATACGTTCGTGCGCTGCATGAACGTGTTCCCCTCGGTCAAGCGCTATTTCGTGGAAATGCGTTTCAAGCCGATGCCGCGCTATGAAGCGGGCGTCGTGCTGCTGCCGCCGCCGCAAAGCACGGGCGGCTGGCTCGCGCGCATGCTGGAGCGCTCGGGCAACTCCGCGCCGGGCCGCCTGCTCGGCCTCATGAGCCAGAAGCGCGAATCGCTGATCGGCCGCCTTGCTTATGGACGTGATCCGCTCGCCGCCTCGCCGGTGGGCCGCATGTTCATCCAGCCGCGCGTGCGCCTCGCCGACGGCCGCGTGGTGCGCCTTGACGACGCGATCGGCAACGGCTTCGCGGTGCTCGCCTGGGGCGCGGACCCGACCTTCGGCCTCACGCCGCAGGCTCGCGCGCTGTGGGAGCGCCTCGGTGCGCGCTTCGTGTTCGCGAAGCCCGACGTGCAGCTCGAATATGCCGACGACGTGCCCGAGGGCGTGCTCGCGCTCGGCGACGTGCAGGGCCGCCTGAAAGAGTGGTTCGGCCGCCTGCCCGAATCCGTCGTGCTGCTGCGTCCGGATCGCTTCGTCGCGGGCGTATGCACGCCGCAACAGGTATCGGACGCGATCGTCGAACTCGCGGGCAAGCTCGGCATGACCGACGCCGCACTGCGCGAGGCAAGCGCAGCGGCCCCGCAAAACCGTCCCGTGCGCGGCGTGGCTGTCGCGCGCGCTGCAGGAGCATGACCATGCCGATTCACCTCGAATGTCTGTCGCACACGCCGTTGCACGGCTATTTCGACCCCGCGCCCGACGTGGTGGCCGAAGTCGAGCGCGTGTGCGGCGCAGCGCGCGAGCGCGTGGAAGCCTTCAATCCGGACGTGATCGTTGCGTTCGCACCCGATCACTTCAACGGCTTCTTCTATGACGTGATGCCGCCGTTCTGTATCGGCGCGCGTGCGCAAGCGATCGGCGACTTCAAGAGCATGGCCGGCACGCTGCCGGTGCCGGAAGCGCTCGCGCACGCACTCGCAGAAAACGTGCTCGCCGCCGATATCGACGTGGCGCTCTCGTACCGCATGCAGGTCGATCACGGCTGTGCGCAGGCGCTCGAAGTGCTCACGGGCGGTCTTGACCGCTACCCGGTGATTCCGGTGTTCATCAACTCGGTGGCGCCGCCCATGGCGACGCTGCGCCGTGCGCGCCTGCTTGGCGATGCGATTGGCCGCTTCTTCTCGCGCAGCGACAAGCGCGTGCTCGTGGTGGGATCGGGCGGCATTTCGCACGAGCCGCCGGTGCCCGAGCTGTTCGGCGCGACGCCCGAAGTGGCCGAACGCCTGATAGCGGGCCGCAACCCCACGCCCGACTCGCGCGCCGCGCGCCAGGCGCGCACCGTGGCCGCCGCGAAGGCATTCACGGCTGGCGACAGCCATCTGCATCCGCTCAATCCCGAGTGGGACCGCGCTTTTCTCGCGCGCCTCGAATCGGGCGAGCTGACCTCGGTGGACGGCATGACCAACGCCGCCATCACGCGCGACGGCGGCAAGTCGGCGCACGAGATCCGCACGTGGGTTGCAGCGTTCGGCGCACTGGCCGCCTATGGCCCGTACCGCGCCTCGCTCGATTACTACCGCGAGATTCCCGAGTGGATCGCGGGCTTCGCCACCATGCACGCCACGCCCGACGCGGCTTGATAGAACGTACGTACTCCGGAGCATCCTCATGTCAGATTCGAAACGCATCGTGGCACTGGCCACGCGCCTGCGTGAAGCCGAAGCCTCGCGCAACGTGATCGAGCCGGTGCGCGGCGAGATCGCACTGGGCGGCATTCCGCTGGACGATATCGCGACCGCCTACGCGGTGCAGCAGGCCAACGTCGACCTGCGCGTGGCAAACGGCGAGCGCATCGTGGGCCGCAAGATCGGCCTCACGTCGCTCGCGGTGCAAAAGCAGCTGGGCGTCGATCAGCCCGATTTCGGCGCGCTCTTCGCTTCGATGGCTCATGGCGATGCAGAAGCGATCCCGCTCTCGCAACTGATCCAGCCGAAGGTCGAAGCGGAAATCGCGCTCGTGCTCGAGCACGACCTCACGTTCGAGAAGCACACCTTCGTCGATATCCTGCGCGCCAGTGCGTATGCGCTCGCGGCCATCGAAGTGGTGGACAGCCGCATCCAGAACTGGGACATCCGTTTCGTCGACACGGTGGCCGACAATGCGTCGAGCGCCCGCTTCGTGGTGGGCAGCCGCCCAGTGCCGCTCGCGCAGATCGACCTCACCGCGTGCACGATGGAACTCTCGCGCGATGGCGAAGTGCTCTCGCGCGGCAACGGCGCGGCTTGCCTCGGCAATCCGCTCAACGCGGCCGTATGGCTTGCAGACCGCATGGTCCAGCTCGGCACGCCGCTGCGTGCGGGCGACGTGGTGCTCACGGGCGCGCTCGGGCCCATGGTCGCCGTGAAGGAACCCGGCACGTACACCGCGCAGATCGAAGGCCTCGGCAGCGTTCGCGCGACT
>DATBXG010000799.1:0-3437 GCA_036514415.1 Paraburkholderia sp. | reverse complement strand
CCCGCCAAAGGCGTGACGACTGCGCCGCTCGCGCCCGCCAGCGCGAACGCGGCAACGCCATTCATGCCCAGCGAAAACGGCGGCTGCGCGAGCAGCAAGGCGACCGCGGTCCAGAACGCCGAAAACGCGCCGAGCGCGAGCGCCGCCAAAAAGGCACTGCGCCGGAGCACGCGTTCGGTGCGCAGCAGCGTGCAGAGCGAGACGAGCAGATCGGCGTAGCGCGCCGTCACGGCCGGCACGCGGCGCGGCGTCTGCAGGAAGAGGACGACCGCGAGCAGGGCATCCGCGCCCGCCGCGATGCCGTAGAACGCGCGCCAGCCCAGCGACCCGGCAATCAGGCTCGCGAGCGGCCGCGACAGCAGAATCCCCAGCATGAGTCCGCTCATCACATTGCCCACGGCGCGCCCGCGCCGGCTTTCGGGCGCCATCGAGGCGGCCATCGGCACGAGCATCTGGATCACGCTCGAGGTTGCGCCCGCGAGAAAGGCTGCGGCCAGAAAGAGCGCGCCCGAGCGCGCCAGCGCCGCGAGTGCGAGAAAGGCGGAGCAGGCGAGCAGTGTGCGGAAGATGAGGCGCCGGTTTTCGAGCAGATCGCAGAGCGGCACGAGCAGCAGCAGACCGGCCGCGTAGCCGAGTTGCGGCAGCATGGCGACCGCGCCGACGAACGCCGGGCGCAGATGCAGCGAACGGCTCACGAGCCCCGCGAGCGGCTGGGCCGCCGAGAGATTGACGACGATCACGCCGACGGCGGCGGCGAAGAAGAGCGTCATCGGCAACGTGAGTGTGGCGTGGACGGCGGGGGGATTGGGGCGCGCTGGAACGCGCGTGCAGGTTTCGGCAGGGTGCTCCATCGATTGGCTCCGCGACGTGGCATTGCGGGTATCGTAGGGATCGCCGCGTTATGCGACAATTGAATTATCGCGATAATCTTTATGCGGAGTCGTTGTGAACACGCGAGATCTGGAAGCCTTCGTGGCGGTGGTCGAGAGCGGTTCGCTCGTGCGGGCGTCGGAGAGGCTGTTCCTCACGCAGCCCGGTCTCACGCGCCGCGTGCAAAGCCTGGAGACGACGCTGGGCATCGAGCTGCTCGATAGGCAGAGCAAACCCCTCAGGCCCACGGCCGCCGGCAACGAGGTGTACGGCCTGGCGCGCTCGGTGCTGCGCGCGGTCGACGACCTGTTGTCGGTCGCGTCGCCGGAGAGCGAACCGGCTGGCGAACTCAAGCTCGGCGTGCCGCCGTTCCTCTCGGAGCTGGCGCTCGAGCAACCCGTGGATCAACTGCGCGGCGAGTTTCCGAAGCTGACCTTGCGCGTGAGAGCGGGCTGGTCGCCGGGGCTCCTCGACGAGGTCGAGCGCGCACGGCTCGATGCGGCCGTCGTGCTGCTGCCCGCTGCGGTTGCGCCTCCCGAAGGCGTCGTGGCGACGCAGCTGGGCTACACGCCGACCCTCGTGGTCGCGGCGCGCTCGTTCGGCCTGCCCGACGAGCCCACGACGCTCGCCGCGCTCGCGCACCATCCGTGGGTGCTGAACCAGGACGGCTGCGGGATGCGCTCGGCGCTGAGCCGCGCCATGGGCATGGCCGGTCTGCCCTTCAACGTCGCGGTCGAGGCGTTCGGCTCGGAGTTGCAGCTCTCGCTGGTCGCGCGCGGCCTGGGCATCGGGCTTGCCGCACCGCAGGCGCTCGCGCGCAGCGCGGTGCGTGACCGGTTGCAGGTCATCGACGCGACCGATTTCCGCTCGGGCCTCAACGTCTGGCTCGTGCACGGGGCGCTCCCCGGGCGGCTCGTACGGCCGGTCGCGCTCATACGCGACGCACTGGCGAGTAAGCTCGCGACGGCGGAAGTGGTTTAAACGCGTGGCGCGCGCCGCCTCGCGTTCAGGCGAGCGCGCTTGCGCGGTTGGCCGGCGGCGTCATTGCCTTCACTGCCCGATCGCGTCGAGTTCGGCGAGCACGTCGTCGGCCAGTTCGAGCTGCGCGGCCGCGACGTTCTCCCGCAAGTGCGCCACCGTCGAGGTGCCCGGGATCAGCAGGATATTGGGCGAGCGCCGCAGGAGCCACGCGAGCGCGAGCGCCATCGGCGTGACGCCGAGGCGGGCGGCAATCGACGAAAGCGCCGACGACTGGATCGGCGTAAAACCGCCGAGCGGAAAGAACGGCACGTAGGCAATGCCCTGCGCGGCCAGTGCGTCGATCAGCGCGTCGTCGTCGCGGTGCACGAGGTTGTAGTGGTTCTGCACGCAGACGATGGGCACGATGCGCTGCGCCGCCGCGATCTGCGCGGCGGTGGCGTTCGACAAGCCGACGTGGCGCACGAGGCCGCGCTCGCGCAGTGCGGCCAGCGTCTCGACCTGCTTTTCTACCGGTCCTTCGGAGGGCTTGTGGACGTCGCCCATGATGCGCACGTTCACCACGTCGAGCGCCTCGAGGCCCAGGTTGCGCAGGTTGTCGTGCACGGCGCGCTTGATGTCGGCGGGTTCCAGCGCGGGCAGCCACGCGCCCTTGTCGTCGCGCACGGCGCCCACCTTCGTGACGATCGTGAGGTTCGGCGCATAGGGGTGCAGCGCCTCGCGGATGATCTGGTTCGTCACGTGCGGGCCGTAGAAGTCGCTCGTGTCAATGTGATCGACGCCCAGCGCCAGCGCCTCGCGCAGCACCGCGACAGCCGCCGTGCGGTCCTTCGGCGGGCCGAACACGCCGGGACCGGCCAGTTGCATGGCGCCGTAGCCCATGCGGTTCACCTGGCGGCCGGCCAGCTCATACGTACTTGCGGGTTTGCGGTTCGGCATTGCGTTCTCCTCGGAAAAGCGAATGCCCGCAGTATGGGCGCGTTCGAATTGTCCGATAATCCCATCTGATCAAAACAGGCTGTGCGTAATTTCGAACAATGCGTTCGAGAATGCGTTTGAACAGTGAGGGACGCCACGGCGATGGAAATGAATGATCTGGCCGCTTTCGTTTCGGTGGCGCGCGCGGGTGGTTTTCGCGATGCAGCGCGCGCGGGCGGCGTGTCGGCGTCGAGCCTGAGCACTGCTGTGCGGCGGCTCGAGGCGAAGCTCGGGCTGCGCCTCCTGAACCGCACCACACGCAGCGTCGCGCCGACCGAGGCGGGGCAGCGCCTGCTCGAGTCCATCACGCCGCTCTTCAGCGAGATGGAAGCCGCGCTCGACGTGCTCAACGGCTACCGCGAAAAGCCCGCGGGCACGCTCAAGCTCAACGTGCCCGCGAGCGCGGCGCGCACCATTTTGCCTCGCGTGCTCGCGCCGTTTCACCGCGCGTATCCCGAGATCCGCGTCGAGGTGGTGGTGGAGGACGGCTTCGTCGACGTGCTGCAGATCGGCTGCGACGCCGGGATCCGCTACGACGAGCGGCTGGAGCAGGACATGATCGCGATTCCGATCGGCCCGCGCGTGGAGCGCTTCGCGACGGTCGCTTCGCC